>NZ_JBSFBZ010000046.1:0-61290 GCF_053593195.1 Saccharopolyspora sp. NPDC002376 | reverse complement strand
CGGTGGTGATCATGTTGACCGCACCGAGGATCGTACCCAGGCCGGAGACGACCAGACCCGTGATCCACACGTCAGCGCCGTGGCCCGGCGAGTGCGAGGCGTCCGACAGCGGGGTGTAGGCGAACCAGCCGAAGTCCGCCGCCCCACCCGGCAGCAGGAAGCCCGACAGCACGACCAGGCTGCCGAAGGTGAACAGCCAGTAACCGAAGGCGTTCAACCGCGGGAACGCGACGTCCGGGGAACCGATCTGCAGCGGCAGGATGTAGTTGGCGAACCCGAACACCACTGGTGTCGCGTACAGCAGCAGCATCACCGTGCCGTGCATGGTGAACAGCTGGTTGTACTGCTCCTGCGACAGGAACTGCATCCCCGGGACGGCGAGCTCGCCGCGGATCAGCATCGCCATCAGGCCGCCGACCATGAAGAACACCATCGACGTGATCAGGTACAGGATGCCGATCTGCTTGTGATCCGTGGTGCGGAACATCCGCAGCGGAGCCGACCCCTTGGCCGGCCTCGAACGAGGGCGCACTGAGGTGGGTCGTTGGGCTAAGTCAGTCACATCCGTCTCCGAACATCTCCTGGCCGCGCGTCGACGCGTCGGAACCGGTGCCAACCTCGCGCCCTGGTTCCGCAGTCGCCATTTACTTAGTGCGCTATTATTTAGCACACTAAGTATCAACGTAACACGGCAGAGATGCACCTGATCGCCAGGTTCGACAGGGGGTGACGAACCCCAACGCGACATGTCCGCTGAACATGCCAGCGGCGTCCGACGGCGTCCGGCGAGCCGGGATCCGTGTCAGAGCACTGTGGACAGATGCCAGGGGACGAACTCTTCTTCGCCGTAGCCGAGTTCTTCGCTCTTGGTCTCCTCGCCGGAGGCCACCCGGAGGATGTGGTCGAAGATCTGCGCGCCCATCTCCGCTACAGTCAGCTCGCCGTCGGCGATGACGCCGCAGTTGATGTCCATGTCGTCGCTCATCCGCTCGTAGAGCGGCGTGTTGGTGGCCAGCTTGATGCTCGGCGCGGGCTTGCAGCCGAACGCCGAACCGCGGCCGGTGGTGAAGCACAGCAGCTGCGCGCCGCCGGCGATCAGCCCGGTGGCGTTGACCGGGTCGTAGCCGGGCGTGTCCATGAACATCAGGCCCTGGTCGGTGATGGGCTCGGCGTACCGCAGGACGTCGACGAGGTTGGTAGTGCCGCCCTTGGCCGCCGCGCCCAGCGACTTCTCCAGGATCGTGGTCAGCCCGCCCGCCTTGTTGCCGGGGGAGGGGTTGTTGTTGATCGAGCTGTCGTCTATCTGAACGTGCTTCTCCCACCAGGCGATCCGGTCCACCAGCTTCTCGCCGACCTCGCGGCTGACCGCCCGCCGGGTGAGCAGGTGCTCGGCGCCGTAGATCTCGGTCGTCTCGCCGAAGACCGCCGTGCCGCCGTTCCGGATCAGCAGGTCCGCAGCCGCGCCCAACGCGGGATTGGCCGTGATCCCGGAGTAGGCGTCGGACCCTCCGCACTCCATGGCGAGGATCAGCTTGTCCGCTGACACGGCCTGGCGGTGGAAGGCGTTGGCGATCGGCAGCATCTCCTCGATCCGCCGCACGCCTTCGGCCACCGTCTTCTTGGTGCCGCCGAGTTCCTGGATGGTCATGGCGTGCACCGGCATGCCCGGCGGCAGCCGCAGGTCTTCGGTGAGGCTCTTGACCTGGTTGACCTCGCAGCCCAGTCCGATCACCAGCAGTCCGGCGATGTTGGGATGCCCGGCGTAACCGCGCAGCGCGCGCCGCAGCACCTCGAACCCCTCGTTGCCCTGCCCGCTGTGCCCGCATCCCAGCGTGTGCGTCAGCGGGCAGACACCGTCGACGTTCGGGTAGTCGTCGAGCACGCCGGAGGCCTCGATGCGGCGGGCGATCATCTTCGCCGCGGTCGCCGAGCAGTTCACCGACGTCAGCACCGCGAGGTAGTTGCGCGTGCCGACCCGGCCGTCTGGGCGCACGAAGCCCTGGAAAGTGGCGCGCTGCGCGCTCGGCACGTACTCGGTGGGCACCACGTCGGCGCCGAACGCGTGCTCCCGCTGGAACTCCTGGTAATCGACGTTGTGCGTGTGCACGTGCTCGCCCGCGGTGATGGGCTGGGAGGCGAAACCGATGATCTGGCCGTACTTGCGGACCGGCGCGCCCCGTGCGATGTCCACAGTGGCCAGTTTGTGCCCGCGCGGGACCTCGTTGGGCACGTTCAGCCCGGAGTAGGTGCCCGGAGCCACGTCGGTGCGGGCGATGAGGACCGAATCATCGGCGTGCAGGCGGAATCCCAACTCATCCAGCGACGGCAACCGGACCACCCTCACTTCACGATTATGAAGATATTTCCACGTCGTGAATCCGATGCTAAACAGCCGACCATGGCTTGTCACGGCGTGCGGATACGCCGATCCGGTGTCAGCTGTCGCGAGAGCGCAGGCGGCGGAGCATGCGCGCGTTGGTGAAGCCGACGGCGCGCGCGGCAGCGTCGGTGGTCGCGCCCTGCGCGAGCAGGTGCTCAGCGCGCTCGATGCGCAGCGCCTGCTGGTAGCGCAGGGGCGTCAGCCCCGTGGCGTGCGCGAAGGAGCGTGTGAGCGTGCGCTCGCTGCAGCCCGCGGCAGCGGCGAGCTCGGCGAGCGGGAGCGGTTCCGCGAAGCGGGCGTCGATGAGGTCCTGGACGCGGTGCACCGCGTCGTTGAGGTGCGCGCGGTGGCGCAGCATCGCGCTGGCCTGCTGGTCGTCGCCGTTGCGGCGGGCGTAGACGACCATGTCGCGAGCGACCTTCGCCGCTGCTCCCGGGCCGTGGTCGGTGGCGACCAGGTGCAGCGCGAGGTCGATGCCGCTGGCGATCCCGGCCGAGGTGGTGATCCGGGCGTCCTCGACGAACAGCACGTCGCGCACCACGGTCGCGGTCGGGTACCGGCGGGCGAGTCCGTCCTGCAGATCGTGGTGGGTGGTGCAGCGCCGTTCGTGCAACAGCCCGGCCTGGCCCAGGACATCAGCCCCGGAACACACGCTGGCCACCGCGCCACCGGCATCGTGGTGCGCGCGGAGCTGCTCGGCGGAGGCTGCGTGCAGCCGCGGCCAGTGCGGCGGATTGGGCACTTTTGAACCCGGCACCAGGATGAGGTCGTCCGGGGTCAGCGTCGGCCATTCAGTGTCGGCGTGCAGCGGAAGTCCTTGTGCGCTCAGCACGTTCTCGCTCTGGCCGACGTAGGACAGCGCGTAGTCGTGGCCATGGTTGGCCGCGGTGGAGAACACCTGCGCGGGTCCGGCGAGGTCGAGCAGGTGCAGCCGGGGCAGCAGCAGGAAGACGATGCGTCGCACGATCATCCCAGCCTACGTCCCGTGAGCACTTCGGGGTGTCGCAGCGCCCGGAAGTGCTCACAGGACGGCTGTTCAGAACAGGAAGGCCATCACCTGGATCGGGATCATGGCGATGACCGAGGCCGCCGAGACGGTGAGCGTCACCGACTTCAGCGCGCCCCGGGTGGTTTGGGGCAGCAGCGTCTGCAAGAGCCAGAACGTGTTGCTGGTGGCGTGGATGACGAACAGCGAGCCCGCGCCCGCCGCCAGCGCGACGAAGACCGGGTCGATGCCCAGCAGCGGCATCACCGGGCCCAGAACGCCGGCCGCGGTGATCGAGGCGAGCACCACCGAGCCGACGGCGATGTGCAGCACCGCCGCCACCGCCCAGACCAGCAGCAGCGGGACGAGCGTGTTGGTGGTGAAGTAGTCCTTCAGCAGTTCGCCCAGCCCGACGTCCTTGACCGTCTGCGCCAGCGAACCGCCCACACCGGTCAGGATCAGGATCTGGCCGCTCTCGTGGAAGCCGCGCTTGAACGCCGCTTCGGTCTGCTCCGCGGGCAGCTTCCAGCGGGCGATGATCAGCGCGCCGATCAGGCCGATCAGCAGTGCGATGACCGGGTCGCCGAGGAAGTCGACCACCAGGGAGCTGAACTCCAGCATCTCGGCGATCGCCCCGACGGCGATCAGCACCAGCGCCAGCAGCAGCGGGGACAGCGACAGGGCCAGCGGCGGGAACTTCCGGTCGGCCTCGGCCTCGGGCTCTACGTCGGCGACCGGCAGTTCCTCGGTCTCGTCCAGCTTCGGGTTCCACAGGCCGCGCTTGGCCAGCGCGGTGAACAGCGCGAGCGTGGTGATGATGGTGAACACGGCGGTGACGACGCCGAAGATGAACATCTTGCCGAACGGCAGGTTCAGCACCCCGGCCAGCGCGACCGCACCGACACCGGGCACCACGAACACCAGGCCCACCTCGATGCCCAGCGCCATCGCCGCGCACATCCGCGCCGCGCCGTGCGGGCCGATCTGCCGGGACAACCGGCTGGCCAGCGGTGCGGTGATCACCAGCAGCACGTCGGCGAAGATCGACTGCAGCACGGTGCCGACCGTGGTGCCGAAGGCGTAGGGGAGGGTTTTCGGGCCGAAGATGCGCACCAGGCGGTCGACCAGCTGCTCGATCGCGCCCAGCGACGCCATCAGCGAGCCCAGCAGCACGCCGAAGGCGATGAGCAGCCCGACCTCGGTCATCAGGTCGCCGAAGCCGGTGGTGATGGACTTGATCGTCTGCTCCGGCCCCAGACCTGACACCAGGCCCAGGTAGATCGCGCCGAGCACCAGCGCGATCGCCGGGCTGATCTTGACCCGGAGGATGAGCACCACGACACCGACGATGGTGATCGCGGTGTTGGCGAAGACTGCGATGTCCGACATTCGAAGCGTCCGATTCGTCGGGGCCGGCGCGGCCGACTCCAGCTTTTGCCGCGGACAGGGCTCTTTTCCGCCGGGGAAGAGTTGTGCTCAACCGGCGGGGACGAAGGCGGACCGGCACAGCATACACACGGCCGCGGAGCGATCAAGGCCGTCGCCAGCAGGGCGTTCGGCGATTGTCGGTGGGGTGCGCGATGATGCCGGGCATGGGTGTGGCCAGCAGTCGGTTCTTGCGGATGATCGACGGACTCGCCGACGTCGAGCCGGGGGAGGGGCGCGATTACACGTCCTTCAGCGTGCACGGCAAGGGGTTCGGCTACTACTGGCCGCGCACCAGCACGGTCGGTTTGAAGCAGACCCTGTCCGAGCAGATCGCGCTGGTCTCGGAGCGGCCCGAAGTGTTCGAGATCCAGTTCACCGCCGGTGGTTTCGGCTGGGTCGTGGTGCACCTGCCGAAGATCGCCGCCGACGAGCTCGAAGAGCTGGTCTACGAGGCCTGGCGCCTCTCCGCCCCCGACTACCTCGTCGAAGCCAACCCCCTGCGCTGATCCCCGCTCTCGTTCCGGTGGAACGCGGTACCCGTGTCGGAGCATCGGTGTGTCCTGTGTGGACGGACGTGGTCGCATTGTGTGACCGAATTTTGCCGGGCCGTAGTTGAATCGGAAGTTTCCGTCAGGGCGGGTCAATCGGGCCTTGTGCGGGTGGATTCGGGCGGCTACGTTCGCTGCTTGTCAGTTTTGGGAAGAGTTTCCCAAATAGTGGCACAGCAGGGCTCGCGGAGGCGGACACCTCGTGGCCCGCGGGCGCGCACATCGCCCCGCCACCAACGCACTTGACAACAGGAGAGGACCGATGACGTCCACGGGACACGGCCCGCTGACCGGGATCCGGGTCGTCGAGCTGGGCAACTTCATCGCCGCGCCGACCGCCGGCCGGATCCTGGCCGAGTTCGGCGCCGACGTGATCAAGGTCGAGCGGCCGCGCACCGGGGACGAGCTGCGCAGCTGGCGGCTGCACGGCGGCGACGTGTCGCTGCTGTTCCGCGCGATGGCGCGCAACAAGCGCTCGATCACCCTGGACCTGCGGTCCGACCGCGGGCAGGACATCGCGCGACAGCTCATCGGCGGCGCCGACATCGTCCTGGAGAACTTCCGGCCCGGCACCCTCGAGAAGTGGGGGCTCGGCCCGGACGAGATCCGCGCGCTCAACCCCGAAGCGGTGCTGGTGCGGATCTCCGGTTTCGGCCAGACCGGTCCCTACCGTGAGCGCCCCGGTTTCGGTGGTGTCGCTGAAGCTTTCGGCGGAGTGCGGCACCTGACCGGTTACCCGGGCCTGCCGCCGGTGCGCACCGGGGTCAGCCTGGCCGACTCGGTGGCCGGGCTCTACGCGGTGATCGGTGCGCTGATGGGGCTGCTCCGTCGCCGCGCAGGTCAGCCGGGCGAGACCGTCGACGTCGCGCTCTACGAGGCGATCTACTCGCTCATGGAGTCCTCGGTACCCGACTTCGACGCCTTCGGCGTCACGCGGGAGGCCACCGGGCCGACGATCCCCGGCGTTGTCCCGTCCAGCACTTACCAGTGCGCGGACGGCAAGTACGTGGTCGTCGGCGGCAACAACAACGCCATCTTCGGCCGGTTCATGCGGTTGATCGACCGGCCGGATCTGGCCGAGGACCCGCAGCTGCAGACCAACGTCGGCCGGGTCGAGCGCAGCGACGAGATCGATGCGGCGATCAGCGCCTGGACCGCGACGGCCGACAGCCCGCGGATCCTGGAGCTGCTCGCGGAGGCCTCCGTCCCCAGTGGACCGATCTACGACGTGCCGGACATCGTGGCCGATCCGCACTACGAGGCGCGCGGCATGCACGAACGCCACGAGGTGCGCATCGAGCAGGACCAGACCCGCGAGGTCCGGTTCCCCGGCATCGTGCCCAAGCTCTCCGAGGAACCGGGCCGCACGCGCTGGCTCGGCCCGGAGCTGGGTGCGCACACCGGCGAAGTCCTCGATGAACTGGGGATTTCGCCCGAGCAAGCCGCTGACCTGCAGGCCGAAGGAGTGATCTGATTTGGTGCTCATCACCGAGGTGTCGCTGCGCGACGGGCTGCAGATCGAACCGGTCGTCGTGCCCACCGCGGACAAGGTCCGGTTCGGGGAGCTGCTGGTCGACGCCGGGTTCCAGCACCTGGAGATCGGATCGTTCGTCAGCCCGAAGCGGGTTCCGACGATGGCCGATACCGCCGACGTCGTCGCCGGGCTCGCCGATCAGCCTGCGACGTTCCACACGCTCGTGCTCAACGAGCGCGGTGCGCAGCGCGCGGTCGAGGCGGGCGTGAAGAACGCGCGGCTCGTGATGTCGGCCAGCGAAGGCCACAGCACGTCGAATTCCGGTGTCAGCACTGCGGAAGCGATGCAGCGGCTGGCCCGCTCGGCAGAGGTCCTGCACGACGCTGGCGTCAGCACTGAGGGCAGCATCGCGACGGCGTTCGTGTGCCCGTTCGACGGTGACACCCCGGTCGAGCGCGTGGTCCGGGTCGCCCGGCACTACGAGGAGATCGGCGTCAACGTGCTGCACTTCGCCGACACCATCGGCGCTGCCTCGCCCGGCGACATCAACCGAGCTCTCACCGCAGTGCGCGACGTGTTCCCGATCGAGCGGATCGGGCTGCACCTGCACAGCACCTACGGCATGGCTGACGCCAACGCCTGGGAGGCATACCGCTGCGGCATCCGGCGCTTCGACGCTGCGCTCGGCGGGCTCGGCGGCTGCCCCTTCGCGCCGGGAGCGACCGGCAACATCGCTGCTGACGACCTGATCCACCTGTTCCACCGGGAGGGCATCGACACCGGCATCGACGTCACCAAGCTCAGCGATCTGCGCGAACACCTCGCCCGACTGGTCGGGCACGCGCTGCCGTCGGCGCTGGCGAAGATCCCGGCCGCACCAGCCGAGGTCCGGCGGTAGGCGATGGCCGAATCGTTCACCACAGGCGTCGGGGTGCTGGATCGTTCGGTGGCGATCCTGGACTGCGTCGAGAGCAACCCGATGGGCACCAGCGACCTCGCCAGGACCTTGGGCCTGACCACGTCCACCGCGCACCGCCTGGCCACCGCGCTCGTCGCGCACGGCCTGCTGCGACGCGACAGTGCAGGCTACTTCCACCTCGGCCCGCGGTTCGCCACCTCGCGACTGACTGAAGCAGCGCGGCCGATCCTGGCGGAATTGGTCGCAGCAGCAGGGGAATCCGCGCAGCTGTGGGTGCGCCGCGCCGACTACCGGCTGTGCGTGGTGAGCATCGAGTCGGCGGAGGAGCTGCGCGCCAGCCAACCCGTGGGCAGCCTGCTGCCGCTGCCGCACGGATCGGCGGCGCGGGTCCTGCTCGGCGAGCAGGCCCCGGGCGGCCACGGCTGGGTGGAGAGCGTGGAAGCCCGGGCGCCGGGCGTCGGATCGGTCAGCGCCCCGGTCCGCCTGCACGGCGACATCGCCGCAGCGGTCTGCCTCTCGGCCCCGACTCAACGCCACCCCAGCCCCGGCCAGCGCTTCGGAGCAGACGTGGTCGCCGCAGCGGTCCGCATCGAATCCGCCCTGAAGACCTAGCTCTGCGGCGCACCATCTAGTTGATCCAGATGGGCGCAAACGGAGACGTGCAGCTCGGCGGCGCCGGGTAGTCCTTGAGCACCTCCGGGCGTTCACCGATGTCGAGCGCCCGGGCCACAGTTTCAATTGAAACTGTGATCGGCCGTGGGGGACAACTACAGTTTCAATTGAAACTGTGGTTTCGCCCGGCGCCGGGGATGACGCAAGGTCAATGGAAATCAGACGTCTGATTTCCATTGAACTCGCGGGAGGGTCCGCATCGGCGCCGGGTGGGGTAGACGGATCTGGTCACACCGGGGTGCCGGTGAGCTCGGCGACGGTGCGGATGGTGGCGAAGCGGCCGGACAGGGCGTATTCGGTGCGGGCGATGATGTCCTCGCTGTGCAGGGTTCGGGGGTCCGCGAGGAGTTCGGGCACCGTCAGGTCGGCCGGGGCGTCGCGGTGGGGGATCGGGTTCGTCGCCGTCGCATCGGTCACGAACGTGACGTCGTAGCCGAGATCGGAGGCGACGCGGGTCGTCGTCTCGCAGCACTGCTCGGTGCGGATGCCGGACACGCTGAGCTCGCGGATGCCGCGCTGGGTCAGCAGCTGGTGCAGCTTCGTGGTGGTGAAGGCGTTGTGGGAGGTCTTGGTCAGCAGCGGTTCGCCTTCGGTCGGGACGAGCCCGTCCTGCAGGACGTTGTGCCCGTTGACCGGGTCGAATGCGCCACCGGTGCCCGGTTCGCTGTGCAGCACCCAGACCACCAGATCGCCCTCGGCGCGTGCGTGGTCGACCAGGCGGTTGACGTGGGTGACGATTTCGGGGTTGGAGATGGCCTGCCACAGCGGGCGCTGCCGGAAGGATTCCTGGACGTCGACGACGAGGAGTGCTTTGTTCACGCCGAGAAGTCTCGTCGCCCGCGCCGTGACCGGGAAGGCACGATCACGGCGCGAGGCGGAACGATCCGGTCAAGTTAGACGGCCGGGTTGGCCACCGCGGTCAGCGTGCTGAACCCGATCGGCCCCTTCGCGTCGTGGAACGTGCAGCTGCCCGCCGCGACGCCGTCCTCGCTCAGGTGGCCGGTCGCTTCGACGCCGATGGCCTCGCTCAGCGGGAGGCGGGCGAGGGTGAGCGTGTAGTCGGCGTTGATGAACTCCAGCTTCCCATCCTCGCCGAAGTTCACCATCGGGCTGGCGAAGTCGCCCGCGATCGCGACCCGCACGAGCGGCGACATCGACTCGCCCGCCACCAGGTCGCACCGGTCCCGCACCCAGGCGCGACGCGGACCGCTGCCCCGCCAGTCCTCGGTGGGGTTGCCGTCGGTGTCGATCATCCAGATGTCGAACGGCGGCGGCCAACCATCGGACTCGGTGCGCGGCGGACCGATCTCCTCGGGCGCCGGAACATCCCAAGGCGGAGTGCTCGACACAGCGCCCGCGGGCTGCTCACCGCGACGCAACAACACCGCGCTCGCTCGCGCGACCGGGGTGTCGCTGGAAAACACCGTCGCATCGGCGACCCGGATCCGACGCCCGTCGCGGACGCGCTGCGTCTCCACCCGCACCGGCGCTAGCTTGGCGTTGCGGAACAGATCGACGGTCAACCGGCTGAAGTGCAGGCCCGGCTCGCCGTGCTCGCGTTCCAGAGCCCGGGCGAGCAAACCGCCGAACAGACGCCCGTGCACCATGTCCGGCGCCCACGGGCTGTTCGCGTGCGGAGCGGGGACGAGGTGGTCCCCGTCCGAGCTGAAGAACGGTCCCAGACCAGCGGATTCGGCCATCGATCCTCCTAGGCTTCCAGCACATCCCGCGCCGAGCACCCTACGACAAGCCCCGGACAGCGGTTGAGCGGTTTTGAGCCTCGGCGCGTCGAGCGACAGTTTCCGTTGACTCATCCCGTTCGTCCCCGATCGGCGCTTGTTCCGCTGGTGACGGCGTGATCGACTGCCGGGCAATTCAGCACTCGGAGATGGGCGGTCACATGGCGATCTTCACGTTCCGAGGAGCCGGTCGCTCGAAGTGGTTGACCGGCACTGCTGCGCTGCTCGTGTCCTTGCCGCTGCTCGCGGTGCCCCAGGCTGCCGCGGCACCGTCCTGCGACCCGTTCACCCAACCAGCGGTGGACGATTCGGTGCCGACAGCGCGCGACGTCCTGGGCGTTGACCTCGGCGAGCGGGAGGTCACCTCGGAGGAATCCGGCACCTACCTCCAGGCGCTCGCCGACAAGAGTCCGAAGGTCGTCGACGGCGTGCTGGCCACCTCGGTGGAGGGGCGCCCGCTGCACTACGCGGTGGTCGGCCAGGAGAAGTGGGTGCGGCCGGAAGCGCTGCAGAACATCGGCAAGCAGCTCAACAGGTTGCGTGACCCGAAGACCCCAGAACCCGCCGCGCAGCAGATCATCCGCGACACCCCAGCAGTGCTGTGGCTCGGCGCGAACGTGCACGGCAACGAGGAGAGCGGCACGGACGCGGCGCTACGCGTGCTCTACGAGCTGGCCGCCCGCACCGACTGCACCGCGCAGACGATCCTCGACAACGCCATCGTCGTGGTGCTGCCGACGCAGAACCCGGACGGGCGCGAGGCCGACACCCGCCGCAACGCCAACGGGTTCGACATGAACCGCGACTGGTTCGCCCGCACCCAGCCCGAGACCGAGGGCAAGCTGGAGAAGCTGCGCGAACTGCCGCCGCAGATGTTCATCGACGCCCACGAGATGGGCAGCAAGGGCTATTTCTTCCCGCCCAACGCCGACCCCGTCTACCACGACATCGGGGAAACGCCGCTGAACTGGGTCTACGACGTGTACGGCCCGGCCATGCAGCAGGCGTTCGACCGGTTCGGCATCCCGTACTTCAACGGCGAGTCCTACGACCTGATGTACCTCGGCTACGGCGACACCGTGCCGCTGACCGGCTTCAACGCGGCCGGGATGACCTTCGAGAAGAACTCCGAGGACCCGATACCCCAGCGGCTCCAGGAGCAGTACACCGCGATCTGGTCGACGCTGATGGCCGCCGGGGCGCAGGACGAGCAGCTGCTCGCCGAATGGCGCGCCGAGCACCTGGAGGCCAACCGGCAGGGCGCGGCCGGTGAGCTGGAGCCGAACCAGCTGTACTGGAACGACGGCGAGATCACCAACCCGGTGCCCGACATCAAGGTCAAGCACTACTTCCTGCGCACCGACGATCCGGCGAAATCCGCCGAGGTGCAGCGCCTCGCGCGGCGGCTCCAGCGGATGGACGTCGATGTCTACCGGCTGGCCAGACCGCTGGAGGTTCCCGACTACACCGAGTACGGGCGCGCCGAGCAGTCGACGACGTTGCCGGCCGGGACGTTGTGGATCCCGATGGAGCAGGGCCAGAAGCACTGGGTGCAGGCGATGCTCAACGAGAACAGCTACGTGCCGTTCCCGTACTTCTACGACGTCACGGCCTGGAGCAGCCCGCTGCTGGAGAACATCAGCGGCGGACGTTCCGGCACCGACCTGCGGCCGCAGGCAATGCTCCTGCCCGAGCAGGCCGAACCGGCAGCGCGACCGGTCGCTGATGCGCCGAGCACGGCGGTCTGGCAGATCTCCAACGGCAGCGCGGCGACGGAATCGGCGGGCTGGCTGCGCTGGTGGCTGGGCGACCAGAAGCTGGACTTCGGCGATGTGGCCGCCGACCAGATCGCAGCCGGTGCGCTGGCCGACTACGACGTGCTGGTCGTCCCGAACGGTTCGGACCAGGAGGCCTTCGACTCGCTCGGCGAGCAGGGCCGGGCGGCGCTGACCGAGTGGGTCCGCGGCGGCGGGACGCTGATCGCGCTGCGCGACGCCTCGCGGCTGGCGGCTCGCCTCGGACTCACCTCGGCCACCTACACCGAACCGACCTCCAACATTCCTGGGGCGCTGATCCGGATGCAGGTCGACTCGGACAGCCCGTTGGCCGAGGGCGTCGGCCCGACTGCGTGGGCGATGTACGAGTACGAGGCGGTGTGGTCGGCCCCGGCGGAGTCGTCGGTGGCGAGCTTCCCCGCCGAAGGCGACCCGGACTGGTACCTCTCCGGATTCGGCACGGGCGCCGAGCAGCTGCACGGCAAGACCGCGGTCGTGGACGAAGCATCCGGTGACGGCCGGGTGGTGCTGTTCGGCTTCGACCCGAACTACCGCGCTTTCACCAACGGCACGGCGAAGCTGCTGCACAACGCCATGACCGGACCGAAGCCAGCGAACGCGCCGCAGGCGGTCGCGAAGGCCGTCGAGGCGCCCACCGCCGCAACGTCAGACCGGATGGTCCTCTCGGTGCGACCGGCCGTCGCCGACCAGGTGCAGCGGCTGCTCGCCGAGCACGGCGCGAACGCGGAAGTGGTGCGCAGTCCTGGCGCGGTGCGCTTCAAGGTCGACCTCGGCGGGATGAGCTCCGACGAGCACCCGTGGGCGCGCAGCGTTGCCGACCAGGTTGCCGGTTTCGGCCGCGAAGTGGTGGCGATCAGCTTGCCGTGACGACGGTGTGGCCAGTTCCCGACGTTCACTGCTACGACAGTTGATCGTGGTCTGCTCGATGCCCATGATCGGCAGAATCGGCCCATTGCCCGATTAGCGGAAGGAGTAGTGAATGCCAGGGAAGGTAAATCGCCGCAAGGCGCTGGGCATCGGAGGCGGGAGCGCGGCCGCGGTCCTGCTGGGCACGGGAGCGTGGAGCAGCGCAGCGGCCGACGTGCGACTGCGCGGCGAATACCCGTTCTCGCTGGGGGTGGCCTCCGGAGATCCGCTGCCCGACGGTGTGGTGATCTGGACCCGGCTGGCCCCGGAACCGTTAGCGGCCGACGGTTCCGGGGGAATGCCGGCGAAACCGGTGAAGGTGCAGTACGAAGTCGCCACCGACGAGCAGTTCCGCGGTGTGGTGCGGCGCGGTTCGGTCACCGCGACCCCGGAGCTCGCGCATTCCGTGCACGCCGAGATCACAGGTCTGGAGCCGGGCCGCCACTACTTCTACCGCTTCCGGGCCGCCGGCGACCTGAGCCCCGTCGGCCGGACCAAGACCGCGCCCGCCGCTGCGGCCGCGCTGGCTTCGCTGTCCTTCGCCTTCGCGTCCTGCCAGAACTGGAGCGCGGGCTTCTTCACCGCCTACGAGCACCTGGCGGCCGAGGACCTCGACTTCGTCGTGCACCTCGGCGACTACATCTACGAGTACGACCAGACCGACAACAAGCGGGGCATCGAGCTGGGCTCGGAGTTCAAGTCGGAGACCGAAACCCTCGACCGCTACCGCCTGCAGTACTCGCTGTTCAAGACCGACCCGAGCCTGCAGGCCGCGCACGCGGCGTTCCCGTGGATCACCACGATGGACGACCACGAGGTGGACAACAACTGGGCCGGTGACATCTCCCAGGACGACGATGATCCCGAGGTGTTCCTGAAGCGGCGGGCCGCGGCGTTCCAGGTGATGTACGAGAACCTGCCGCTGCGGCGCAGCGCGCTGCCCGACGGCCCGCACGTGCGCTTGCACCGCCGGTTGGCGTTCGGCGAGCTGGCGGATCTCACCATGATCGACACCCGCCAGTACCGCGACGACCAGCCCTGCGGTGACGGTTCGAAGTACGACTGCGACGAACGGCTGGACCCCGACCGCACGATCCTCGGCGAACAGCAGCGGGAGTGGCTGCTGGACGGCTTCTCCAGGAGCCGCTCGCGGTGGCAGATCATTGGCAACCAGGCGCCGATGGGGGAGACCGACCTCGACGCGGGCCCGGAGAAGAAGCTGTTCATGGACCCGTGGGACGGCTACGTGGCGGAGCGCAACGCGGTGCTGGCGGGCGCGACCAAGCGCGGTGTGCGCAACCTTGTGGTGATCACCGGTGACCGGCACCAGAACTACGCCTGGGACCTCAAGAGCGACTTTGAGGACGCCGCCTCGCCCACCGTGGCCAGCGAGTTCGTCGGCACGTCGATCACCAGCGGGGGAGACGGTGCCGACATGACCGACGAAGGCCGCACGATGCTCGCGGCCAATCCGCACATGAAGTTCTTCAACTCCCAGCGCGGCTACGTCCGCTGCACCCTGACGCCGGAGCTCTGGCGCAGCGACTACCGGGTGGTCCCGTTCATCGAACGCCCCGGTGCGGAGATCTCGACCCGCGCCACCTACGTGGTCGAAGACCGCCGGCCCGGAGTCAAGCCCGCTTGACCCGTTCCCGCTACCGGCTCCTCCTCGGGAGGGGCCGGTGGCGGGGTGGGCTTCAACCCCGTGGCTTGGCGAAATCCACTGCGGTGGCGCAGTCCGGGCCGACGGACGCCCACGGGCACTGGAGGCCGAGCACGGCCACCGCGGCGGTTTTGAGCACGGCGGGTTCGTCGGTGAGCAAGCTGACCAGGTCTTCCAGGCCGGGGTTGTGGCCGATGACGGCAGCGGTCATCACCGTCGGCGGGACCTCGCGGAGGACGGCCAGCAGCTCGCGGGCGGAGGCAGCGTAAATCCGGTCGTCGTACTTCAACCGCGGCTCGGCCGGGATCTCGGGAGCGGCCAGTTCCCAGGTCCGCCGCGCCCGGATGGCGGGGGAGCAGAGCACCAGCTCGATGGCCGCGGCGTTGTCGCGCAGCCAGTGGCCGACGGCCGGTGCGTCGCGGCGGCCGCGGTCGGACAGTGGTCGGTCGAAGTCGTCGGCGTCGTCCGGCCAGGCCGATTTCGCGTGCCGGATCAGCACGAGCTTGCGCTCCGCATCCACCATGTCCCGCCCCACCCGCTCGCCGACGTTCCCACCACACGGTAGAGGGATGCCCGCACCGGCGCCTGCTTTCGGAGCGCAGGAAGGGATTGAGTCGGTGGGAGTCTCAGCGAGGGGGCCATTCGGTATTGGACAGCTCAGGATGAGCGGTGAAAACGTGCTGGTCATGAACTTCGTCGATCTCGATCCAGCTCTGCGCCCCCTGCTCGCCCGGTACGTCGATTCGATGGACCGGGTGGAACCGGTGCTGCGCGACGTCGGCGCGGTCGCGGCGGGGGAGCTGGACGAGCTGGCCGCGGTCGCGGAGGTCAACCCGCCGCAGCTGCGGCAGTACGACGCCGCGGGTGAGCGGGTCGACGAGGTGGTCTACCACCCGGCTTACACCGAGATGTCGCGGTTGGCGTTCGAGCGGTTCGGGTTCGCCGCGATGTCGCACCGGCCGGGCGTGCACGGCTGGCCGACCGCGGTGCCGCACGTGGTCAAGTACGGCCTGTCATCGGTGTTCGTGCAGGCGGAGTTCGGCTTGTTCTGCCCGGTTTCGATGACCGACTCGGCCGCCCGGGTGCTGCGCCGGTTCGGCGACCAGTCGCTGTTCGCCCGCGAGATCGACGGGTTGAGCTCGCCGGACTTCGACTCGCTGCTGACCGGCGCGATGTTCATGACCGAGAAGCAGGGCGGCAGCGACGTCGGCCGCACGGAAACCGAGGCCACCCCGAACGGTTCACATTGGACACTGCGCGGGCAGAAGTGGTTCGCCTCCAACGTTTCCGCCGACGTGATCCTCACCCTGGCCCGAGTTCCGGGCGGCCCGGAGGGCACCAAGGGGCTCGGGATGTTCATGGTGCCGAGGCTGCGCCCGGACGGCAGCCGCAACAGCTACCGGATCGACCGGCTCAAGGACAAGATGGGCAGCCGCTCGATGGCCAGCGGCGAGGTGACGCTGGAGGACTGCTATGCGCTGCCCGTCGGCGACCTGTCCCGCGGATTCCTGCAGATGGCCGAGATGGTCAACGTTTCACGGCTGTCCAACGCCATGCGCGCGGTGGCGCTGATGCGGCGCGCGCTGAACGAGTCGATCGCGCACACCCGCCAGCGGGTGGCCTTCGGCAAACCGCTCTTCGACCAGCCGCTGATGCGCAAGATTCTGCTGCCGATGCTGCTGCACACCGAGGCGGGTCTCGGATTCGTGCTGGAAGCCGCCGCCACCCTCGACCGCGCCGACGCCGGTGATCCCGAAGCGCGCCGGCTGATCCGCGTCCTGACCCCGCTGGGCAAGTACCACCTGTGCAAGAAGGCACGCGTGGTGACCGGCGAGGCGATGGAGATCCGCGGCGGCAACGGCTACATCGAGGACTGGATCAACCCCAGGCTCGTCCGCGACGCCCACCTGGGCTCGATCTGGGAGGGCTCCAGCAACGTGATCGCCCTGGACGTCTTGCGCTGCATCCGCAAGGACAACGCCCACGAACTCCTCGCCGAAACCGCCCAACGACGCCTGGAAAGCATCACCGACGCGGACGTGGCGGCCGGAGTGGAACAGCTGATGTCCGAAGTGGACAGAGTTCGCTCCCTCGGCAAGTCCCTGCTGGCCGAAAGCGACGACTACGCCCAAGCGATGTGCGGCGAGTTCACCGACCTGGCGGCCCAAACCACGATGGCATCACTGCTCTTCGAACAAGCCGACCACGAAGCCCGAACCGGCCTCGGTCGCCGTAAGCTGTTGGTGGCCAACACCTACCTCCACCACGTCCTCCGAGCAACCGACCCGGTCCCAGAAGCCTTGCGCCACCTGGAAGAACTCGTCGACAGCTGACCAGCAGGTCAGGACTGGGCGGGTCGGTCGCACGCTACTCCGCGACGTGGTCGACGAGGGAGGTCAGGGCGCGGGCTGCGTCGGCGAAGTAGTTTTCGTCGGCAGTGGGGGCCAGGCCGAAGGCGACGCCTTGGCTCAGGCCGATGAGCAGTGCTCTGAGCGCAGTGGTGAGGTGTTCTGCTTGGTTTTGAGTCACGACGGTCCCGTTGTGGGTTCGTCCGGTGAACAGTGCGATCAGGTGGGTTTCCTGTTCCTGGACGGACTTGGCGAGCTGGGTGCGCAGCTTCGGGTCGTGCAGGGCCATGTCCTGCAGGGTGGTCTGGAGCGACTGCGCGGCCAGTGCGTCGGGGGCGTCGCAGGTGCGCCGGTAGTGCCGGGCGAAAGCATCCACTGCGGCGCGCAGATCCAGTTCGGCGGGCACCGCCTGCTCGATCTCCTCGTAGTGCGGTTGCAGGTAGTCGGTGACCAGCGCGACCACCAGGCCGTTCTTGCTGCCGAACAGCGAGTAGATGGCGCCGGTGGTCAGGCCGGCCCGCTCGGCGATGTCCTCGAGCTTGGCTCGGTACCCGTCTCGGGGCACGATCTGCAACGCGGCGTCCAGCAGGGCGCGGCGGTTGTCCTCCCTGGCCTGCGCTCTTGTCTTTCGCATAATCTGATTATAGTCATAATCAGATTACGGACGAGGGTGCTCATGGACCGGGAGGAGAAACATGCTGGTGGGAATCGTCGCCGACGGTGTCTTCAAGGTGGTGTTCGCCGCGGCGTTGGCATTCGCCGGACAGCCGACCCGGACCGCACATCCCGCGCGCTGACGGCAGGAAGTCAGGTGGTGAGGGGCAATCGCCAGACGAGTTCTCCGTCGTGGACATCGCCGGTCGGTTCCAGACCTGCCGCCGCTGCGACCGCGGCCGAAGCCTGGTGGTCCGGGCGGATGTGGGCGATGACGCAGCGAACCGGTAGCCGGCGGAGCCAGTCGACCAGGGCGAGCGCGGATTCCTTCGCGATGCCGCGCTTCTGCCAGCCGGTGCCCACCACCCAGGCGATCTGGGCCGCGGGACCGGGGTAGCCGGGGCTGATCGTCGCCTGCACCGTGCCGACGAGGCAGTCTTCGGCGCGCAGCCGAATCACCCAGTTGCACCACGACACCGCGGGTTCCGGAGAACCCGCCAGCATCCGCACGTAGCGGGAGCGCAGTTCCGACGCGGTGAGCGGTGCACCACCGATGAAGTCGTAGAGCTCCGGGGCGGCGAGCACCTCGGACATCTCGTCGGCGTGGTCCGCGCGGAGCGGCTCCAGGTCGAGCCGTTCGGTCCGGATCACCGGTGGTGCGACGCGCTCGTTCATCCCAGAGACTTCCGGAAGTGGATCAGCTCGTAGTGACCGGCCGAGGTCCGGTGCGTCTCCCGGTAGCCCAGACGCCGGTAGAGGCGCAGGTTCGAAGTGCTGTGCTCGCCGGTGAACAGCTCGATCGCGGCGATCCGCGGCGGAAGGTGCTGCTCGACGTGCGTCAGCAGGGCGGTGCCCAGACCCCGGCGCTGGCAGTCCGGCGCGACCACCAGCCGACCGAGCGCGGCCGTGGTTTCGCCCAGCTCCACGCGGACCGCTGAGACCAGCCGTCCCGACTCGCGGACGCCCCATGCCTGGCAGTCCGGCCGGGCGAGGGCGGCGCGGACATCATCGAGGCTCTCCACCAGCGGCGGCAGCCGGAAGTCGTCGTGCGCCTGCGCTTCGGGGACGTATGCGGCGCGCTGCAACGTGAGCATCTCGCCCGCGTCGGCGGCGGTCAACGGTTGCGGGGTCACCCCAGGACCTTCTCGAACCAGTGCTCGGCGTAGGGGCCGTTGTTGAAGGCTGGGATCTCCTGGTACCCGTGCTTGGCGTAGAGACCGCGGGCCTCCACCAGGTCGTTGCGGGTGTCTAAGCGGATCGCTTGGTAGCCGAGTTCCCGGGCGTGCTCCTCGACCGCGGCCAGCAGCCGGGCACCCGCTCCGAGTCCGCGTCCCTGGGGCCTGACGTACATCCGCTTCAGCTCCGCGACACCGGGTTCGAGTTCGCGGATGCCGACGCAGCCCGCCAGTTCGGAGCCTTCGCGGGCCACCAGGAACACGCCGGTGGGCGGGTACAGTCCCTTGTTGGAGTCTTCGGCGATCACCGCGTCCACCTCCGCATCGGTTGCGGGGCGGCCGTAGTACCGGCTGGCCATCTCGTCGGTGTACTCGCGGAGCAGGCTGATGACGGCGGGCTGGTCCACAGCGGTGGGCTCGATGCTCAAGGTTCGCACCCGCTGATTCTCACCCGGCTGTCCACTGGATATAGGCCGAACCTTCAGCTTCCCTACCTCAACGGTGAAACGATCCGCCTCGACTGCGCGATCCGGATGGCACCCCGCTGATCGGGTTCGACCGCGCAATAGGTGCAAGGTGCCTTCGACCGGCCGAGTCGGAGGAACCTTCGGTTTGATTTCGCGGAAACGACGCTTTTCTAGGTGGAGAAGCCAGGGTATTTCGTCCCGATATCGGGCATCCGGGAATTCCGCCGCAAGTCGAGGTGGTTTTGCCCGGAAAAATCATGGAATCCGGGGTGACCGGCGATGTGCCCGGTTTGTACGGTGGAAGTGTAATCAACTCTACGCGCGGGACTTCGCGCTTTTCTCGGAGTGTCCGCCGACCCATCGATCGGAGGCGGAACGACATGCGTTCCACCCTGCGCGGCCTGGCCGGCTTCGCGCTGGCGTTGCCTCTGCTGCTAGGTGCACCCGCGCTCGCCATGGCCTCGCCGCTCGACTCGCCCTCACAAGCCCCGGTGAACTGCGTCGACATGAACAACCCGGCCTGCCAAATGGGGCAGGACCAGGTGATCGGGCGGAACCAGCACCACCAGGCGAGTGCGCACGAGAATGCGAGTGAGAACCCGAAGCACCACCACGCCCACCATCAGAGTTCGAACCAGAACGCGAGTCAGAAACCGCACGGCCACCACCACCACTGATCTCGGAACCACCGGTTCGCAGCGATTCGCGGACAGCGCGGAGCCGGGCTGCTCGGAACGGACAGCCCGGCCCCTGCTCCGGTCAGTCGAGGACGCCGAAGACGCTCACGAGCGTGTAGACGCCTAGGAGGCTGATCGCGACGCTGCTCACCACCAGGAGGGTGTTGAACGCTCGCGAACCGTGCAGGCGCTTGTCGACCTGCGTGTTGCGCAGGTACCAGGTCGCCACGACGACCGCGGGCAGGAAGATTCCGGTCATGATGCCGCCGATCTGCACCATGACCACCGGTGAGTTGATGAACAGGTAGGTCGCGCCCCACACGATCGGCAGCCCGACCGTGAAGCCGCGAATCCACTTCTGGCGGGATCGCGCGTCCGACCAGTCCAGCACGCCCAGCGTCGCCAGCACGTTGACGTACATCCGGGACCAGCTCGGGATCGCCGCCCACAGGGTGGAGCCGAGCACCGCGATCGCGCCGACGAGGAACCCGACCGCCGCCCACTCGCCGATCACGTCGGTGTACATCTGCGACAGGGTGATGATCATCTCGTTGCCCTCGAGCATCAGCCCCTGCGGGTTGAGCACGGCCGCGCCCATCACGAAGAACGCCAAGGTGCTGAAGGTGTAGATCACCCAGGACAGGAAGACGTCCTTGTACATCACGCGAATCCAGCCCTGGGCGCGCCGCTGCCAGTCCTCGCTGCCGTCGTTCGGCCCGACCCAGCGCGCATACCCTTTTTCCACGCACCAGTACGTATAAAATGTGATCTCGTCGGCGCCAACGCCGGTGATGCCGAACATCGCCACCGCCGCACCGACCGCGCCGACCGGGATGGTGAACGTCAGGCCGGAGAGCAGATCGCCACCGTCGTAGCCGAACGGCGTGAACGGCAGGCCGATCGCGATCACCACGGTCGCCACGGAGAAGACCGCGACCAGTGCGAAGGCGCCGCGCTCGATGAGGTTGTAGCTGTTGGAGTACAGCAGCGCGATGCTGCCGGCGACTAGGATCGTCGTCCACACCGCCAGCGAGGTGAAGGCGAGCGGATCGCCGCCGACCGGCACCAGCATGCTCAGCGAGACCGCCGTGCCGCCGATGATCCCGCCGACCTGCAACAGCTTGGACAGCGCCATCAGCATCCACAGCAGATTGATCCAGCCGATCCGCCCGATCTTCGGCGGCACCTCGTTGTAGCCGGTCAGGGCGGGCCTGCCGGTGATGATCGTCCAGCGGGCGAGCTCGGCCTGCACGGCCACCTTCACCGCGGTCGACAGGATCACCATCCACAGCAGCGCGAAACCGACTTCAGCGCCTAGCGCGGTGGTGGCGATCAGTTCGCCGGAACCGACGATGGAGGCGCTGACGATGAGTCCCGGGCCCAGGTAGCGCAGGCTGGACTTCCAGCCCCGTGGTGGTTCTTTGACGCCGTCGGCGGTGAGGAGGTAGGGGTCGTCGCTGGTCGCATTGGGTGCACCCATCTGGCACTCCTCTGTGCAGGCTGGGCATTTTCACATCTGTGAACGATTTGCGATGGACGTGAAAGCTACAGTCGCGGACAGGACCGGTCAACGGGCAGCGCGGCTGGTTTTCGATCGCTCTGCGACGGGCACCTCGGAAGCGCAGTCCCGGGACCGGAGGTGCCGATGGATCCCCGACGGTGGTTGCCGAAGGCGGGCTGGCAAATGCTGCTCGCCGCGGAAGGACTGCTGCTGATCGCGCTCGGCCTGCTGGGACTGGCGAACGCCAGTTGGCGCGCCTCGGGTGATGTCCCGGTGCTCGTCGTCTTCCAACTCAACACCGCGCACAGCCTGCTGCTGCTCAGCTTCGGCGTGGTCGCGGTGCTCGTCGCCCCGTGGCGCCGCGCAGCGGTGTTGTGCGCGACGGTGCAGATGGTCGGCGGGGTGCTGCTGTTCGTCTACGGAACCGCGGAAAGCACGCTGGACAAGGGAAGAACGCCATTCCTGCTCGGACCGGCGGAGAACTTCCTGCACGCGGGACTAGCGGTGCTGGGCTTCATGATCCTCTGTGGACTGGAGTCGATGCCCCGGCCAACCCGCCCGCGCAGAGTCGTCCCCCGGCACTAGGACCTGTCTGGACTGCGCGTCCCCACGGCTTCGGAGGAGATCGAGCACGGGCGCTTGGACCAATGAGCGCATCGCGGTGTTCGAACGCGGCCCGGCGGGCGGAGGGGAAGGTGAGGTCGTTGCGGCCCGGTCGTGCAGCAGCTTCCTTCGATTCCGCGACCGGGATGCTCCGGGCACTATCGCTTCCTCGCGGGTCGGGACACCCCCTCGATCGGCCAGGCGCCGAGAGCGCTGGAACCGGTGCTCGGTCTGTGCTGTCCGGGGTCAACCGATTGAGGTGGGAATTTCCCCCGCCCGCCAGGCGTTGATCCACTCCCGCAACCACAATTTTCGCCGCTTCGCGACGGCGTGACGGATAGGGTTTCGCACATGGTGGGTTCACTGCTGGGGACCGAAGTCCAACGGGTCGAGGACCCGGAACTGCTCCGCGGCCGGGGCACCTACGTCGGCAATCTGAACATCGACGGTGCGCTCCACCTCGGATTCGTCCGCTCGCCGGTGGCGCACGCCCAGATCACCGGTATCGACGTCACGGCAGCCGCTGGTGCGCCGGGCATCGTCGGTGCTTTCGCCGCGGCTGACCTCGACGTCCCGATCCCGCCGCCGTTCGTCGAGCTCAACCCGAACTGCGCGCGTCCGCCGCTGGCCACCGATCGGGTGCGCTTCGTCGGTGAGCCAGTGGCGGTGATCGTGGGCGAGAGCGCCGCAGCGGTGGCCGACGCGATCGAACTGGTCGACGTCGACTACGAGCCGCTGCCCGCCGTCGCCGACCCGGAGCAGGCGCTGGACCCGGACGCCGAACAGCAGTTCCCGGAACTCGGGTCGAACGTCGCCGGCGGGTTCCGCGATCCGGCCGGTGCCGATGTGCTCGCCGACGCCGAAGTGGTGGTGCGGGCCCGCATCGAGAACCAGCGCGTCGCGGTGGTGCCGCTGGAGGGCAACGCCATCGCGGTGGAGCCCGGTGGCCCGGACCAGGACTACGACGTCACGGTGCACGTGTCCACCCAGATGCCGCACGGGTTGCGGAACGGGCTGGCCAAGACGTTCGGCTGGGAACCGGAGCGGGTGCGGGCGATCTCCCCGCACGTCGGCGGCGGTTTCGGCGGCAAGGCCGGAGTGATCTCCGAACACGCCGTCGCCGTCGCGATCGCTTTGCGCCTGGGCCGTCCGGTTCGATGGGTGGAATCGCGCTCGGAGAACATGCAGGGCATGCCGCACGGTCGCGGCCAGGTGCAGTTCGCGGAACTGGGTCTGCGCCGCGACGGCACCATCACCGGGCTGCGCTGCCGCGTGATCGGTGACGGCGGTGCCTACGCCGGTTTCGGCGGTGCCCTCGCGCTGAGCTCGACGCGGATGATGGCGCAGGGCGTCTACGACATCCCGAAGATCAGCTACGACGGCGTGGCGGTGCTGACCAACACGACCCCGGTCGGCGCGTTCCGCGGTGCTGGACGGCCGGAGGCCGCCGCGATGCTGGAGCGGATGGTCGACCTGGCCGCCGCGGAACTGGAGATGGACCCGGTTGCGCTGCGGCGCAAGAACTTCCTCGTCCCGGAGTCGTTCCCGCACAAGACGTTGCTCGGCGCCACCTACGACAGCGGTGACTACGCGCTGCCGTTCAACGAGGCGCTGCGCCTGGCCGACTACGAGGCGCTGCGCGCTGAGCAGGCCCGGCGCATCGAAGCGGGGGAGAAGGTGCTGCTCGGCATCGGGACGAGCGCCTACGTGGAGATCACTGGCGGTGGAGCGGGGGAGTACGCCGAGGTCGAGGTGCACGAGCACGGTGCCCGGATCAAGGTCGGGACCTCCGCGCACGGTCAGGGGCACGCGACTTCATTCGCGATGATCGTGTCCGACACCCTGGGCATCCCGCTGGAATCCATCGAGTTCGTCCAGTCCGACACTGCCGCAGTGCCGCGCGGTGGCGGTACCGGCGGGTCGCGGTCGCTGCAGATCGCCGGAAGCGCGGTGCAGGAGGCCGGTGGAGAGGTGCTGCGCAAGGCCAAGGAACTGGCCGCGGCCCGGCTCGAGGCTTCCGTCGACGACATCGACCTGACCGATGGTGGGGAGCTGGGTGTGGCTGGCGTGCCCAGCGCGACCATCGCCTGGGCGGAGCTGGCCCGCGCTGCGGCCGAGGACGGCGACCGGTTGGCGGCGAACATCGACTTCGCGCCCGGCGGTGCGACGTTCCCGTTCGGCGCGCACGTCTCGGTGGTCGAGGTGGACGTGGAGACCGGGTTCGTCCGTCCGCTGCGGCACATCGCGGTGGACGACTGCGGCCGGATCATCAACCCGATGCTGGTGCGCGGACAGCAGCACGGCGGCGCGGCGCAGGGCATCGCCCAGGCGCTGTGGGAGCAGGTGACTTTCGACGCGGAGGGCAACCCGGAGACCGGCACCCTCGCCGACTACACCATCCCGTCGGCGGCGGACCTGCCCTCGTTCGAGGTGGCCAACACCGAGACCCCGAGCCCGCTGAACCCGTTGGGAGCAAAGGGAATCGGCGAATCGGCGACGGTCGGTTCGACGCCGGCGGTGCAGAACGCGGTGGTGGACGCGGTCAAGCACCTCGGAGTCCGCCACATCGACATGCCGACGACCCCGGAGCGGGTCTGGCAGGCGATCAAGGACGGAGCCTCGGCGACGTACTGGCAGGAACCCCCGGCGGCCTTCGCGACCCTCCCGGTGCGGGACGACAGCACCCCGGAAGACGCCGAAGAAGCAGTCGTCTGACCAACAACGCAACGAGGCACCTCCGGGGGGTTCCGGAGGTGCCTCGCGTTTTGGTGGCCGCGTTGGTTCCAAATTTCCCTAAAGTTGGGAAATCCCCCGAACCGACGATTGGCCCCGACGCTGCTGCTCGATCCTCGCTGACCCAAATTTAGGGGAAATTTGGGAGCGCCACCCGACGTTGGGGCCCGGTGCGGTCAGGTGTCCTTGCGGCGGGCGCGGAAGGCGCGCATCTTGTGGCGGGCTCCGCAGATGTCCATGCTGCACCAGATGCTGTTGTTGCCGGGGGAGCGGTCGTAGTAGAGCCAGCGGCAGTCCTCGGCCTGGCAGACCTTGAGACGTCCGGGCTTCCCGCTCAGGTCCGCCACCGCTAGCGCGACCACGAGGTCGCCGATCATCCGCTCCGCCGCATAGATGGATAGTCGGCAACGGAGGTGCGTGATGGGTTGGGAGCTGTCGGAGCGGTTCGAGTCGGCGCGCGGGACGGTTCGCTGGGCGAGCTTCGGGCAGGGGGATCCGGTGGTGCTGATGCACGGCACGCCGTTCTCCTCCTACGTCTGGCGGGATATCGCCGCGGCGTTGAGCGACCGGTACCAGGTGTTCGTCTAGGACATGCCGGGCTACGGGCAGTCGGAGAAGCGTGATGGTCAGGACGTCTCACTGGCCGCTCAGCAGGAGGTGTTCGCTGAACTGCTGCGGCACTGGGGACTACAGGAACCGGCTGTGGTCGCTCACGACTTCGGTGGCGCGGTGGCGCTGCGGACGGCGCTGCTCAGCGGAGTCCGCTACCAGCGGTTGATGCTGGTCGACGCGGTGAGCGTTCGGCCGTGGGGATCGAAGTTCTTCCGGCTGGTGCACGACAACTCCGAGGTCTTCGCCGCGCTGCCCCCGGCTGCTGCACGGAGCCCTGGTCCGCCGCTACCTCACTACCGCAGCCCACCGGGAACTGCGGACCGATGTGCTGGACGAGCTGGTCGCGCCATGGCTCGGAGAGGCGGGGCAACCGGCCTTCTACCGTCAGATCAGCCAGGCCGACGAGCGCTACACCCGCGAGGTCGAGGACCGGTACGCGGAACTCGACTGCCCGGTGCTCATCGCATGGGGCGACCAGGACCAGTGGCTGCCGGCCGACCGGGCGAAGCAGCTGGCCGAGCGCATGCCGCACGCCGACCTGACCTGGATCGACCAGGGCGGCCACCTGGTCCAGGAGGGCGATCCGGCACGGCTGACCGCATTGGTCGCCGAGTTCCTGGCCCGGTGAACGGGCCGGTTAGCGCAGTGCGATGAGCCCGGCATCGGTTGGTTGGAAACCGCAGGCGTCGAAGTAGAAGCCTCGCAGGTGCGGTTCGAAGTCGACGTGCAACCAGGTGCATCCGGCGCGCGTGGCGCCGTCGGCGGCGCGGCGCACCAATTCGGTCCCGATACCGCCGCGCTGGTGCTCCGGGTTGACTTTCGGGTCGAGCAGGAAGGCGTGGTCGGACCCGTCCCACGCGACGTTGACGAAGCCGATCAGAGTCCCGTCCGGGAGTCGACCGGTCACCCAGCCCAAGCTGTGCGCCCGAATCCGGTTCCACCAACTGGATTCCGGGTTCCCACCGTGCGACAGTGTCAGATCGACTAGTTCGGCATCGGACACCTCGCCTCGCCAGCGGAAGTCGACGTCCCCGAGTCCGTCGGCATCACGCGAAGGCTGGCGCCAATGCGCGTGGAGCTTGTTCAGGCGGCTCCGATGCCGCTCTGCCCAGTCCTGCGGCAGGTCCGCTGACTCGGCATCGGACATGGGAACTCCTCGGGTGGAACGGCTGCGCCGCCCATCATGCGCGCTGAAGCTCGCTGGAGCGAACGATTTTCGGATGACGGTGGATGTGCGAGGTCCGATGGTGGTGGCTTTGGCGGGCGGGCGGGCGGGCTTTCTTAGGATTGGCGGCTTTCTTGCAGTACGAAACTGGTTGAATTCGGAGAGCGATCAACGCCAGGGGTTTCCCCGTTCTCGGGGCTCGGTCGGTTGCTGTGATCGGCTGGTTCAGTCACTGGAAGCAAGGGGGCGGGATTCTCAAAATATGGGATCGACGAGAGTGGCGCTGCGTGCGCGGCTCGTGATGGACCGGCCATTTCTTCCTAGTGGATCGGCGTCAGCAGGCTGTTCTCTGTTGCTTGCGAAGCGTGCGCGTCAGGTGAGGGTGTCCACCATTCGGGAGCCCCGTCTCGGCAAGTGGTCATTCGCGGATTACAGTGCAGTGGTCCGATCATGTTGACGAGGAGGTTGTGGCGCCATGGCTGTCGGCCACGTCCCAGCACCAGAGGTGCGGGGATCCGGAGCATCGGGGGATCCCACCCCGCGGAACTCGACGCGACAGGTGGTCCTCGCCAGCCTCGTAGGCACATCGATCGAGTTCTACGACTTCTACGTCTACGCGACCGCAGCAGTGCTGGTGTTCCCGCACCTGTTCTTCCCGGCGGGCAACGCCACTGCCGCGACCCTGCAGTCACTGGCCACCTTCGCGATTGCCTTCGTGGCCCGGCCGGTCGGCTCCGCGCTCTTCGGCCACTTCGGCGACCGCATCGGCCGCAAGTCGACGCTGGTGGCCTCGTTGCTGACCATGGGCATCTCCACCGTGGTGATCGGCCTGCTGCCCGGCTACGAGCAGATCGGCATCGTCGCGCCGCTGCTGCTGGCGCTGTGCCGGTTCGGGCAGGGGCTGGGCCTCGGTGGTGAGTGGGGCGGCGCCGCGTTGCTGGCCACCGAGAACGCCCCTGCGCACAAGCGCGCCTTCTTCGGCACCTTCCCGCAGCTCGGCGCGCCGATCGGGTTCTTCTTCGCCAATGGCCTGTTCCTGCTGCTGTCCGAGGTGATGGACGACCAGACGTTCCTGGCTTGGGGTTGGCGAGTGCCGTTCCTGGTCTCGGCGGTGCTGGTGATCGTCGGCTTGTGGGTGCGGTTGAGCATGCACGAGACCCCAGTGTTCTCGAAGGTCGTGGAGCGCAACGAGCGGGCCAAGGTGCCCTTCGCGCAGGTCTTCCGCAGCGACTTCAAGGCGCTGGTGCTGGGCACCTTCATCATGCTGGCCACCTACGTGCTGTTCTACCTGATGACGGTGTTCTCGCTGTCCTACGGCACGGCCGAGACCGGACTGGGCTACGAGCGCTCGCCGTTCCTGATCATGCTGATGATCGGTGTGGTGTTCTTCGGACTGACGGTGCCGGTGGCGGGCCTGCTGGCCGACCGCTACGGGCGGCGCCCCACGCTGATCGTCACCACCATCGCGATCATCGTGTTCGGCCTGGTGCTGGGCCCGTGGTTCGGCGCGGGCTCCACGGTCGCGACCCTGTCGTTCCTGATCGTCGGTCTCGGCCTGATGGGCATGACGTTCGGCCCGATGGGCGCGGTGCTGCCGGAGCTGTTCCCCACCGCGGTGCGCTACACGGGCGCTTCGGTGTCCTACAACCTGGCCAGCCTGCTGGGCGCCTCGGCCGCGCCCTACATCGCGACCTGGCTGGCCAGCTCCTACGGCCTGGGCTGGGTCGGCGTCTACCTGGCAGCGATGGGCGCGATCACGCTGATCGCGCTGCTGCTCACCAAGGAGACAAAGGAAAGCTCAATCGAGGGCTGAGCCAACCCGCGCGATCATCTCCGCCAACAACGGCAGGGAGGTCGCGTGGTTGAAGCGAACAAAGCCCCGCCCGGCCACCGAGCCAGGCGGGGCGAAGTTCGTTCCGGGGCTGACCATGACGCGAGCCTTCCGGTGTAGCACTTCGGCAGGGTTCGAGCCCACCCCGCGGAGCTCCAACCAGGCCAGGAAACCAGCCTGGCTTCGGTGCCACCGCACTTGCTCGTGCCGCTCGACCCACGCTTGCAGTGCGTCGCGGGTCCGGTCCAGGTAGCTGCGCACCGCGGACAGCCACCCCCATCGTCGCGCCACAGCGCGGTCGCCACCGCGATCCCGGGCACCGAGGCGCGCATCATCTCGTAGACATCGAGTCCAGAGCCTGCTTCGTGGAGTCCTGGCACACCAGCACGGCAGACTTCAACCCCGGGACGTTCCACGCCTTGGACACGCTGGTCACCGTGACGCAGTGAGTGCTCGCTCCGTCGTTCGCGGCGTACGGGACGAAAGCCTGGCCACCGGCCGCTAGTGGTGCGTGGACCTCGTCACTGATCACGACCGCGCCGTGCCGGTCGGCGAGCTCGGAGACGGACCGCAGCTCGTCCGACGACCACACCCAGCCGGTCGGGTTGTGCGGGTGGCAGAGCAGGACGGCCTTGGCCCCGGTGGCCAGTGCATCGGCCACCGCGTCGAAGTCGATCCGCCACCCCTCCGAGGTGTCCAGCAGCGGGAATTCCCGGAACAGCCGCCCCAGATGGGCGAGCATGACCAGGAACGGGGGGTAGGCGGGCGTGAGCACGACGACTCCGTCACCGGGCTCGGTCAGGCAGCGCACCGCGTGGTCGAGTCCCTGCATCACGTCGGCGACTGGTGCGGTCAGCGCGGGGTTGACTGACCAGTGCTGCTCTCGGGCGGCCCACTCGCTGAACGCCGCCAAATAGCTGTCGATCAAGGGGTAGCCAAAGTCCGACCGGGCCGCCAACCTCGCCAGCACCGACTGCGCCGCCTCGCACAGCGGGTAGTCCATTTCGGCGACCCAACCGGAAGCACGTCCGGCTCGGCCAGCGACCACTTTTGCGAGCTGCGTCGTCGCAGGTCCTCTGCGCGCAGGGCATCGAACTCGGCGTGTAGCTCCGCATACGTCGTATCCCGGGATACTCAGCCTTTTCGGGCTTGCTGGCGAGCGCCAATCGGCTGCCGTTGGCCATCGTTTCCGGAACCGCGCTCGGTGAGTCCGAGCGCAGTCCAGACAACGTTGAGCAAAGGCCCGCAGCGGAAGTTGGCCACTGTCGCCGTTAGCTAAGCCGGCAACCGGTACCTCCGGGCTCTCAGCGATCGCCTGGTGAAGGGCAACCCGCGTCCTAGTGGACGTCAGAGGATTCGAAGGCTGACACACGCTGAGGTCCTGTTATCCGGATCGTCACGTGGGACGTGCTCGGAGGCCGGTTCTCAGGGCAGTCGTCCGGTTTCGCGGAGCAGGTCCAGAAGGCGGTCGACGAATGCTGTCTGCGCCGGGTTGAGCTTCTCGTGGGCGGTGTTCGGGTCGCACCAGAGGGCGCGGTCGACTTCTGGGAAGGACTGGCGGCGGCCTGAGCGTGGTGGCCAATCCATTTCGAACTCGTTGCTGTGCAACGACGTCTCGTCGAAATCGCCCTCGGCCGCCCAGGCTGTGACGAGCTTGCCGTTTCGCTGCTTGACCTCTCCGAGCGGGAGCAGGTCGTGGCTGGTCAGTGCGGTTCCGGTCTCTTCGGCGAACTCTCGGATCGCGGCTGCTTGCGCGTCCTCGTCGGGTTCGTACTCGCCTTTGGGGACCGACCAGGCGCCTGCGTCCTTGTTCTTCCAGAACGGTCCGCCCGGGTGGACCAGCAGGACCTGCGGGGCACCGTCGGTGAGTCGGAACAGCAGGATGCCGGCGCTTCGCTTGCTCATCTCGCCAGTGTCGCGCACTCGAGGCCTGGCGGAATCGGCGGAACCCGTCGATGCTGGCAGCGTGGAACGGGTCGTCCTGCACGTGGATCTTGATCAGTTCATCGTGGCCGTCGAGTTGTTGCGCCATCCCGAGCTGCGGGGACGGCCGGTGCTCGTCGGTGGCAGCGGCGATCCGACGCAGCGCGGAGTGGTGGCAGGGGCCTCCTACGAGGCCCGCGAGTTCGGGGTTCGCTCCGGGACTCCGCTGCGGACAGCGGCAGCCCGCTGCCCTGAAGCAGTGTTCCTGGCTGCCGATCGCGAAACCTACCTCGCCGCTTCGGCTGACGTGATGAACGCGCTGCGCGACCTCGGCGGCATCCTGGAAGTGGCCGGGTGGGACGAGGCGTTCATGCTCGTCGACACCGAGGATGCAGAGCAGACCGCGCGCGTCGTGCAGCAGCAGGTGCGGGAGCGCACCGCGCTGGCGTGCTCGGTGGGCATCGGGGACAACAAGCTGCGCGCGAAGATCGCCTCCGGTTTCGCCAAGCCGGCCGGGGTGTTCCGGCTGGAGATGGTGAACTGGGTCGAGGTCATGGCTGAGCTGCCCACGGACGCGCTGTGGGGCGTCGGTGCGAAGACTGCGAAGAAGCTCGCCGCCCGTGGTATCGCGACCGTTGGCGACCTGGCCCGCACGAAGATGGACGATCTGGCGGGGGAGTTCGGTCCCAACGTCGGCCCGTGGCTGGTGGCGCACGCGCACGGTTACGACTCCACGCCCGTCACCGACGAGCCTTACGAAGCCCGTTCGCACGGTCGGGAGGTGACCTTCCAGCGGGACCTCCGCGACGTGGAGGAGATGCGTGCGGAGGTCCAGCGCTTGTCGCACGTGGTGGCCGACGACCTAGCCGTGGAGGACAAGCTGGCCCGTCGGATCGTGGTCAAGGTGCGCGATTCCAGCTTCGCCACGCACACCCACGGCGTGTCGTTGTCGAGCCCGACGCGGGATGCCGATGCGCTGGAACGTGCTGCCCGGTCCGCGCTGGACCGCTTCCCACTGGACCGGCCGGTCCGGCTGTTGGGCGTCCGCGCCGAGCTGCCTCGGGTCAAGGACTAGCTGTCTGCTTCCGGGAACGCGAACCCGGCTGCGATGGTCAGTAGGAGCCCCGTGCAGTGCTCGACCACCTCTGGCTCCTCGAGCCGCAGCGTGCCGTCGAGCCAGGCCGTGAGCGTCTGCGCGAGCCCGCCCACGATGAAGTGCGTGGTCAGCTCCAGGTCCGGACTCTCGGTGATGTCGTAGAAGTCCTTCGCCTGACCGCCCAGCAGCGCGGCGAACAGTCGGGAGGAGTCCAACCGTCGTTGGGCGAGCAGTGGACTGCTCAGGCTGACCGAGAACAGCAGCCGACCGCGTCGCGGGTCCCGCGCGATGGTCCGCACGATGTTCTCCACCCCGGCGCGGGCCTTGGCGCGTTCGTCCGGTCCTGCGATGGTCACCGCCTCGAGCGTAGTGCTCGCCAGGCCATCCACCACGTGGTCGTACACCGCTGCGGCCAGCGCATCGCGGTCGGCGAAGCTCTCGTAGAAGTAGCGCGTCGCCAACCCCGCCTGCTGACACGCACCGCGCACCGTCAGGGCAGGACCCCCGCCGGGGGCACCGAGCAGGTCCAGTCCGGCCTCGAGCAGTTGCGCGCGGCGTTCTGCCCTGCGGTGATCGCCCCGCACCCCGCCGTAGACCCGCAGTGGAGACGTGCTCATGGGCACATCTTGACAGATCGACGAGGCCGCTGGTCTCCTAACTGGAAACGGCCGTGTGCAGATTGGCCTCGTGGCGGAGGGTGACGACGGTGACGGCTTCGGCGGACACGACCACTCAGGTCCGGGACGCGGTGTTCGGGGCCGGACTCCTCGCAGGCAACGCGAACGTGATCATGCAGTTGGCCAGGCCCGGGGTGGGCTACGGCGTGGTCGAGAGCCGGGTGGAGAGCGGTCAGCTCTTCCGGCATCCGATCAAGCGGACCCGCACCACCCTGGCCTACATCGCCGTCGCGACGATGGGCACCGAGCGCGAGCGGGAGCTGTTCCGTCGCGGCGTCAACCGCGCTCATGCTCAGGTGCGCTCGACCGACTCCAGCCCGGTCAGCTACAACGCGTTCGACCCGGATCTTCAGTTGTGGGTCGCAGCATGCTTGTACAAGGGGTTCGAAGACCTCCACCTCCTCTTCTTCGGTGAGCCCGATGCGGCAACCGCCGAGGCGTTCTACCGCGACGGCGCTGTGCTGGGCACGACGCTGCAGGTGCCACCTGATGCGTGGCCTCGCGATCTGGCCGCGTTCGAGCGGTACTGGACCGAGTCGCTGGAGCGGATCTCCATCGACGACACGGTTCGGGAGTACCTCCTGGACGTGACGATGCTGGCCTGGCTGCCACGTCCGCTGTCGATGCTGTTCGGCCGCTTCAACAAGTTCGTCACGACCGGGTTCCTGCCCGCACCGTTCCGGGCAGAGATGCGCCTGCCCTGGACCGCCCGGGACCAGCGCCGCTTCGACCGGTTGATGGCCGCGATCGCTGTGATCGTTCGGCACCTGCCACCGGTGCTGCGGCACTTCCCGTTCAACCTGATCCTCTGGGATCTCCGCCGCCGGATCCGAGCCGGCCGTCGGTTGGTCTGACCGTCGACGTCCAGGTCTGAACTGGCCACTGTGGACGTTCTGGGGCGTTGTTCGTTGGTCGCATTTTCTCACCTGTCTGGGGGTGTACTGCGCCTGGAAAACGTGAAAGATTTTCCGATAACTTTGATGATCAGGGCGCATGGGCTGGTGAACAGACGTGGCAGCGATCGACAGGCGCGGCTTCCTCCGGGTTGCGGGCATCGTCGGAACCGTTCTCGGCAGCGGGATGCTGAGCTCGACACCGTCGTTCGCGCGAGGCGCGAGCCCACAGCTGGTGCACAGCGCCGGCACCACGCTGCAGGCCGCAGCCCAGCCGGAAGCGGGCGATGGGTATCGGCGGCTCACGGCCGGTCCGGGGTGGCCGCAGGTGGTCCGCACCGACCTGGTGGTGGCCCGGGCAGACCGCGTTGACCGCAGGGTTCCGGTGGCCGCGTTCACGCAGTTCACAGACCTGCACGTGGTGGACGCGCAGAGCCCGGCCCGCTTCGAGTACGTCCACCCGCTTTCGGCTGGGGCTTTCCGTCCGCAGGAGACGCTCACCGCGCTCGGCGCAGCGCACCTCGTGCGGCGGGTGAACTCGCTGCCCGGGGCACCGGTGACCGGACGCCCGATCGACTTCATGATCACCACCGGTGACAGCACCGACAACCACGAACTCGCCGAACTCGACTGGTACTTCGGTGTGCTCAACGGTGGTCGGGTCACGCCGAACACGGGCGACCTGACTGCTTACGAAGGCGTGCAGGACTCCGGTGACCCGCTGTACTGGCACCCCGACGGGGAAGTCTCGGACCGGTTCCGCGAAGCCGGTTTCCCGGTGCTGACCGGACTGCTCGACGACGCCATCCGGTCCTTCGACAGCCCGGGGCTGCGCATGCCCTGGTATGCCGTGTTCGGCAACCACGACAACACCGTAGTCGGGACGGTGCCGGACCAGCTGATCCCAGGACTGGTCGACTGGTACACCGGATCGCGCAAGATCATCGGCCGGGACGAGCGCGAAACCCGCGAGATCGCCGCTCTCATGGAAGGGCACAGCCAGCAGCGCACGGCCGATGTCATGGACACCCGCACCGGACTGGTGCGCACTGTCACCCCGGACGAACGGCGTCGGCCGTTCAACACCGAGGAGTTCATCCAGGCACACCTCGACCCGGCCAACACCGGACCCGGCCCGGTCGGCCACGGGTTTAGCGCGGACGACGAGTCGTACTACACCTTTCCGATCGCGCCCGGCGTGACCGGGATCAGCCTGGACAGCACCAACACCGCTGGCTTCGCCGAGGGTTCGCTCGGACTCGCGCAGTTCCGCTGGCTGGAGAAGGTGCTTACCGCCGGCAGCTCGATCTACTACGACGAACTCGGCCGGAAGCAGCAGCGGTCGGCCACCGACGAGCTGTTCGTGCTGTTCAGCCACCACACCAGCAGCACGATGACTGCGCTGCTGCCGGATTTCCGCCGACCCGGCGAAATCCGCATGAGCGGTGCCTCGGTCGTGCGGCTGCTCAAGCGCTTCCCGAACGTGCTGGCGTGGGTCAACGGGCACACCCACCGAAACACGATCACCCCGCACCACGCCGACGACCCGGCCTGCGGCTTCTGGGAGATCAACACCGCGTCCCATGTGGACTTCCCGCAGCTGGCCCGGATCATCGAAGTGGTGGACAACGCGGACGGCACGCTGTCGCTGTTCACCACGCTGATCGAAGCCGACAGCCCCTACCAGGCCGACTACGACGACCGATCCCCGGCGGCGCTGGCCTCCCTGTACCGGGAGCTGTCCTTCAATAACCCGAACACCGATCTCGCTCAGCTCGGTGAACTCGGTGACCGCAACACGGAGCTGCTGGTCCCCGGACGCATGCCAACGCGGTAGTAGCGGCTGTTCCGGCGAGCAGAGCTCGACGAACTCGCCCACCCTGGAGCTGTCGTCCTGCGCAGTGCTGGGAGGGCCGGGATGGGCGAAGTCGGACATGTGGTGGTCGGGGTGGACGGATCCGCCGTGGCGCTCAACGCCGCACGCTGGGCAGCGCGCGAGGCGGCTCGACGACGATCCGGGTTGCGGATCGTTTACGCCGACCCCACCGCCGCGCCCCTGCTGCCGGAGTTCCCAGGTCTGCGCTGGCCGGAGGAGCAGCGCGAACAGGTGCGCGACCAGGTCGCGCACCGGCTGAACGTCGCCGCGGGTGCTGCGCGGGAGCAGACGCCGGAGGTCGAGGTGAGCACGGCGGCCTGCGCGGGCTCGCCGGAGCAGGTGCTGATCGACGAGTCCCGAACGGCAGGACTGGTCGTCGTGGGAGACCGCGGGTTCGGCGGGTTCACCGGACTGCTCGCCGGAGCGGTCGCGGTGAAGGTCGCCGCGCACGCGCAGTCCTCGGTCGCGGTCGTGCCGGACACCGGCGATCCGCTCACCTTCCCGGTCGCCGGTCCCGTGCTCGCCGGAGTCGACGATGCGCGGTCCGCTGAGCCGGTGCTGGCGCACGCTTTCGCCGCAGCTGCGGACTGGGGTGTCCCGCTGCACGTGGTGCACACCTGGGAAGTGATCGGCGTCGACCTGAAGTGGCTGCGTTCCCGGCTGCCCTCGGACGTGGTCGGAGACAACGCCGAGAGCTTCGTCGAAGAGATTCTCGCTGGTTGGGACGAGCGGTACCCGGGCGTGGAGGTGCTCAGGTTCGTCAGGCGCGGCGCACCGACCGCCGAGCTGCTCTCGCGGGCGCAGGAGGCGCAGCTCGTGGTGGTGGGTGCACGCGGCCGAGGTGGAGTTGCAGGGGCGCACCTGGGTTCCACGAGTCACAAGTTGTTGCACCACTCGCCGTGTCCGGTGCTGATCGTTCGCAACTCCGCGCTGGCCTCGTCCGCATGATGTGGCGGTGAGGGGGAGCGCTACCGCTGCGCCGTGGTTCACCATGCTCCATCGGTACTTCGACAACATGACTGAGGTCCTTTCGTTTTGCAGGTGCTGAGGTGACCTTCTGATCGTCAATGATATTGCGGTGAAGTACAATCCAGTCACACCACAATGGATTTCTGTTTCGGATCAGTGGTTTTCGAGATTTGACACTGTGTCCTGGAGGGTCGCCGTGATCGGCTGACGCGTTCCAGTGTGCCATCTGTCGAACGTGGATTCGAGCAAATATTGGTCGCCCGATGGGGTGATCAACTTTGAAGGAAGTTCGCTTTTCCTTTGTTTAGACTGGATTTTGGTCATCTGCGGCGCGGGGTGATGTGCGCGTCACTGGGGATGTGTGGAAGCGGCCGGGGGGCTTCCTGCCGTGCGGTGGGATCTGGCGGCAAGCTTGATGGCACCGCGCCGTGATGTCATCGAGCGATTCGTGTTCGGTCAGCCGCGTTCTTCGGCCGATTCCGAAATCCGGTGCGCTGACCGAAGACTCGTGCTCGGCGGTTCCGTGCGAGGCGTTGAGTTGTGGAGCGCTTGGTGCGAAACGGCGGTGCGAGGTTCGCCGCGGCTGACCCCTTGACTGTGATCACCTGACTTCCCATGCTCAGGAAGCCATAAGTCCTTCTGTGCCCATTCGACGAGGAGTGGATATGAAGACCAAGGCCGCCTTGCTGCACAGCCCCGGCAAGGACTGGGAGATCGACGAGATCGAACTGGGAGATCCCGTTGCCGGAGAGGTGCAGGTGCGGTTGGCGGCCTCAGGGCTGTGCCACTCCGACGAGCATCTGCGCACCGGCGCCAACCCGGTGGAGTTCTACCCCGTCGTGGGTGGGCACGAGGGCGCTGGCGTGGTGACGAAGGTGGGAGCGGAGGTCACCGGGTTCAAGGAAGGCGACCACGTCGTGCTCGCGTTCATCCCGGGGTGCGGTACTTGCCGTTCCTGCGCGCGCGGCATGCAGAACCTCTGCGATGCGGGTATGGGCCTGCTGTCCGGCCGGGCGATCTCCGATGGGACCTATCGGACGACTTACCGGGGCAACCCGGTCATTCCGATGTGCCTGCTGGGGACCTTCTCGCCGTACGTGACTGTCAACCAGGCGTCGGTGATCAAGATCGAGGACGACATCCCACTGGACAAGGCCGCGCTGCTGGGTTGCGGGGTGTCCACCGGGTGGGGGTCGGCGACCGAGATCGGCGACACGCGTGCCGGTGACACCGTGGTCGTGGTGGGCATCGGCGGCGTCGGCATCAACTCGGTGCAGGGCGCTGCGGCGGCGGGTGCGCGGTACGTGGTGGCGGTCGATCCGGTGGAGTTCAAGCGGGAGAAGGCATTGGAGCTGGGCGCTACCCATGCCTTCTCGTCGATGGAGGAAGCTGCCGGCCCGGTCTCGGAGATGACCTGGGGGCAGAACGCCAACACGGTGATCATCACGATCGGCGAGACGAACGGCGATCACCTGCAGCCGGCGATGTCGATGACGGCCAAGGGCGGCCAGGTGGTCGTCACCGGCATGGGGCACTTCGAGCAGACCGACGCCAAGCTCAGTCTGTTCGAACTGACCCTGCTGCAGAAGCGGATTCAGGGCGCGATCTTCGGCGGGGTCAGCCCGCGCACCCAGATCCCGCGGCTGCTGGAGCTCTACCGGCACGGCACGTTGAAGCTGGACGAGCTGGTCACCACCACCTACCGGCTCGAAGACATCAACACCGGCTACCAGGACATGCGCGACGGCAAGAACCTGCACGGCGTCGTGATCTACGACGAATCCGACTACTGATCGGACGGGGCTGGGTGTCGCGTAGTGGCACCCAGCCCCGCTAGCTGGTCGTTCCTGATCCAGCGGAACCGGCGAATCCGGCGGCGAGTTCGTGCATCGCGGCGTCCAGCAGATCGGTGAGCTCGGTGTCGGGTTCGTCGAGCCATCGCTCGTAGGCTGCGAGCGCCACCCCCAGCGTCGCGTGCGCGATCGTTTGGGGAGCGAGGCCATTGGCGGGCTGTCCGGTCTGCGAGCCGACGAACTCGGCGATGACCTGCCGCCAGGCTTGGAAGCGCAAGGTCGAGTGCGCCTGCAGCGCGGGGATGCCGAGGATCAGGCGCATCCGGCGTCGGTGCGCCGGGACCTGCTCCGGTGGTACCCGGTTGAACTCGACCAGGCAGTGCCGGATCTTGTCCATCAGCGGCGTTCCGGCGGGGGAGGCGTGCAGGTCCGCGCGCAGTCGCGCCAGCTCGGCGTCGAAATCGCCCCACGGGACGTCGTTCTTCGACGGGAAGTAGTGGAAGAAAGTCCGGCGCGCGATGCCCGCGGCGCGCGCGATGTCGGTGACCGTGGTGCTCTCGAACCCCTGCTCGTCGAACAGGTCGAAGGCCACCTGCTCCAGTTCGGCGGCGCTGGTCACCCGCTGCCGTCCACCGGCTCGCGCGGTTGCTCCAACAGTGTTGCGTCCCAAGAGTTCCTGCTCCACGTCTTTCAAAATGCACCGGGTGCAAATACGGTGTCGGCGGTGGATCGGTCAACGTCGACAGGAGCATCCCATGGCTGAGGAACAGGTCGAAGCGGGAACCACCGAGCCGGTCGTCGAAGAGGAGTTGCTCGTCGAGGAGGTCTCGATCGACGGGATGTGCGGGGTCTACTGATGACCATCGCAGCGGAGTTCGACACGAGCCTGGGCTACCGGTTGAATCCGCAGGTCGCGCTGCGCCCCGAACCGTTCGGGGCGCTCGCGTACCACTTCGGCAACCGGAAGTTGTCGTTCTTGAAGGTTCCCGAGCTGGTGGATCTGGTGCGCGGGCTGGGCGAGCACACCAGCGTCGAGGACGCGCTGCTGGCCGTGCCGCAGCAGCGGCGGCCGCAGTTCCGGCAGGCCCTGGCCTCGCTGGCCGCCTCGGACATGATCCGGCCCCGTTGACGGAGTGGAGACGACGTGACTGCGGTGGAACCGGTGCCCTCCCTGGTCGAGCAGTTCAAAGGTGGTTTGGACGCCCCGATCTGCCTGACCTGGGAGTGGACCTACGCCTGCAACTTGGCCTGCGAGCACTGCCTTTCGTCCTCGGGCCGGCGCGATCCGCGGGAGCTGAGCACCGCGGAGATGAAGTCGGTGATCGATGAGCTGCAGCGGATGCAGGTGTTCTACGTCAACGTCGGCGGTGGTGAGCCGACGGTGCGGCCGGACTTCTGGGAGCTGCTGGACTACGCCGTTGAGCACCAGGTGGGGGTGAAGTTCTCCACCAACGGCCTGCGGATCGACCGCGAGCGGGCGGAGCGGCTCGCCGCCACCGACTACGTGGACGTGCAGATCTCGCTGGACGGCGCTACGCGGGAGGTCAACGACGAGGTCCGCGGACCCGGCTCGTTCGACATGGCGATGCGGGCGTTGCGGAACCTGTCGGACGCCGGGATGCGGGACTTCAAGATCTCGGTGGTGATGACCAGGCAGAACGTTTCGCAGCTGGACGACTTCCTGGCCATCGCCGACGAGTTCGGCGCGCAGCTGCGGATCACCCGGTTGCGGCCGTCGGGGCGCGGCGCGGACGTGTGGGACGAGCTGCACCCGACCGATGCGCAGCAGCACGAGATCTACTCCTGGCTGATCGAGCACGGTGATCGCGTGCTCACCGGCGATTCGTTCTTCCACCTCAACGCGCTGGGGTCCACTCCGCTGCCGGGGCTGAACCTGTGCGGTGCGGGCCGGGTGGTGTGCTTGATCGACCCGGTGGGTGACGTCTACGCCTGCCCGTTCGCGATCCACGACGTGTTCAAGGCCGGCAACGTCCGGGACGAGGGCGGGTTCGCGCGGGTGTGGCGCGAATCGGAGCTGTTCACCGAGCTGCGCCAGCCGCAATCCGGTGGAGCTTGCCAGTCCTGCTCGGAGTTCGACGCCTGCCAGGGCGGGTGCATGGCGGCGAAGTTCTTCACTGGCCTCCCGCTGGACGGGCCCGATCCGGAATGCGTCAAGGGGCACGGGGAAACGGCGTTGTCCGTTGTGTACAGAGGTGGCTTGCCGAAGCCGTCGCAGGACCACTCTCGGTCATCCCGGCGCAAGGTGAGCCTGGGGTTGCCCGCAGTCCCGGCCAAGCCCTGCGACTCCAGTCCGTTGGCGGCCGGCACATGAGGCTCACCGAAGGCGTGCGGCTGGGCTCCGCGAATGCTCCGTCCCGAGTGCTGTTCGGGCCGCACGAGACGAACCTGGGGCGTGGCCGGACCATTTCAGACCGCCACGTCGCCTACTACCAGCCGCGCGCTGTCGGTGGGGCCGGCGTGATCGTCACCGAAACCGCTAGCGTGCACGCCTCGGACTGGCCCTACGAGCGGGCACCGCTGGCGGCTGAGTGCGCTCCCGGGTGGGCGGCGGTCGCTGAAGCGTGTCGCCCGCACGGCACGGTCGTCCTCGCCGGGCTCGGTCACTCCGGGGCGCAGGGATCGTCGGCGTTCGGCCAGCAAGCGCTGTGGGGAGCTTCGCGAGTTCCGGACGTGGTCAGCCGCGAGCTGCCAATGGAAGTCGAGCAGGACCAGATCGACGAGCTGGTGGCCGGTTTCGCCGCCGCAGCGGGCTCGGCGGTGCGTGCCGGGTTGCACGGTGTGGAGCTGGAAGCCGGGCAGTTCTCCCTGCTCAGGCAGTTTCTCTCCGGGCTCACCAACCAGCGCTCCGACGGCTACGGCGAGGACCGCAAGCGGTTGTTGCACGAGGTGCTGGCCGCGGTCCGGGACGCGGTTGGCGATGGTGTCATGGGCCTGCGGTTGTCCTGCGACGAACTCGCACCGTGGGCGGGCATCACTCCGGAACAAGCCACCGATATCGCCCAGGCGGTGTCCGACCGGATCGACTACCTCGTGGTGGTGCGCGGATCCGCGATGGCGACCGCGGCTACCCGCCCGGACCTGCACACCGAGCCGGGCTTCAACATCGACCTCTGCCGCCAGATTCGCGAAGTCGTGAGCGGGCCCCAGGTGGTTCTGCAGGGCAGCGTTGTGGATCCGGGGCAGGCGCAGTGGGCTCTGGACGACGGCGTTGCGGACCTCGTCGAGATGACGCGGGCGCAGATCGCCGAGCCGCGGCTGGTCGAGCTGGTCCGATCCGGCCATCCGGGCCAGGTCAGGCCGTGCGTGCTGTGCAACCAGAAGTGCCGGGTTCGGGACAATCGGAATCCGATCGTCTCGTGCATCGGCGAGCCGTTCAGCGGTCACGAGGGGACTGAGGAGATCGGTGCCCCGTCGTCTCCACGCGAGGTGCTCGTCGTCGGAGGCGGCCCGGCCGGCATGGAGGCCGCGCGGGTGCTGGCCCTGGCTGGACACGCGGTGGGAATCGTCGAGCGTGGGGAACTCCTGGGCGGCTCGTTGCTGCTGGCAGCGAAGGTGGGCGGCCGCGAACGGCTGCGGCGGGTCGCGGACTGGCTCGAGGCTGAGGTCCGCCGGCTCGGCGTGCGTGTCACCGTCGGCACCGAAGTCGGCGAAGCGGACCTGATCGGCCGTGATGTGGTGGTCGCGACGGGCTCGGTGCCAGGTCCGCGCGCCTACCAGGACTTCGGCGGTGAGGTCCTCGACGTCACCGAACTGCTGGCGCGCGAAGTACTTCCAGAAGGGCCGGTCGTGGTGTTCGATCCGGTCGGCGACGCGGTGGGCGTCGGGGTCGCTGAGCTGCTCGCAGAGCGGGGGCGGGAGACCGCGATCGTCACCCAGGACCAGGTCGTGGGCACCCAGCTCGCTTTGACCGGAGACCTGGCTGATGCGAATGGACGTCTGCAACGAGCCGGAGTACGCCTGGAGAAGCGTTCCCTGCTGCGCGAGGTCCATCCCGATCACGTGGTGCTGGAGGACGTTTTCACCGCTCAACGCCGTGAAGTGCCCTGCTCGGTGGTTGTCCACTGCGGACACCGCCTGCCGAATCCGGAACCCGCCGGTGAGTTGCGGGCCGGGGACTGCGTGGCGCCCCGCACGATCCACGAAGCGATCCTCGAAGGCCGTCGCGCCGCGCACCGGATCACCGCGCTGGAGGGCGTGCGATGAGCGAACACCGTTACCTGTTCTCGCCGCTGCGGATCGGGCCGCTGACCGTCCGGAACCGGATCGTGTTCTCCGCGCACCTGACGAACTACGCCCAAGACGGAGTGCCGACCGAGCAGCACGCCGCCTACTACGCGGCGCGTGCTGAGGGCGGTGCTGGGCTGATCATCACCGAGGAGCACTCCACCCACCCGACGGACTGGCCCTACGAGAAGCTGATCCACGGATTCCGGCCCGGGGTGGTGTCCGGTTACCGGCGGATCACCGAGGCCGTCCACGCCCATGACGTTCCGATCCTCGCGCAGCTCAACCACAACGGGGGACAGGCTTCCTCGATGTACTCGAGGTTGCCGGTGTGGGCGCCGTCGGCGGTGCCCGACCCGATGTTCCGGGAGGTGCCCAAAGCGATCGACACCGGCGAGATAGCCGAGGTCGTCGCCGGGTACGCCACCGTGGCCGGGCATTGCGCGGAAGGCGGGTTCGACGGCGTCGAGCTGCAGTGCTCGCACTCCTCGATCGTGCGCGGATTCCTGTCACCGGCGACGAACACGCGCACCGATGCCTACGGCGGTCCGCTGGTCAACCGCGCCCGGATCCTGCTGGAGATCATCGACGTCGTCCGGGAAGCGATCGGCCCGGATCGGGCTCTCGGGGTCCGGTTGTGCGGTGACGAGTTGATCGAGGGCGGCACCACCATCGACGAGGCCGTCGAGGTCGCAAAGCTGGTCGAGGCCACCGGCAAGGTCGACTACATCAACACCTCGATCGGCGTGGCCACCTCCACGCTCTACATGATCGAGGCCTCCATGACCGTCCCGCCCGGGTACGCGCTGTTCATCTCGAACGCGATCCGCCGCGTGGTGGACCTGCCGGTCGTGGGCGTCGGCCGGATCAAGGATCCGCTGCAGGCCGAACGCGCTCTGGAAGAGGGGCACTGCGACCTGGTCGGCGTGGTGCGCGGTCAGATCGCGGACCCGGACTTCGCAGGCAAAGCCCGCTCCGGGCACCGCAACGACATCCGGACCTGCTTGTCCTGCAACCAGGAATGCGTCGGCCGGATGGGGCTGAACCGCTGGCTGGGCTGCATCGAGAGCCCGCGCACCGGACGCGAGTCCACCCCGCTGCCGCTGCCGCGACTGCGCAAGCGGGTGCTCGTCGTCGGTGGTGGACCAGCCGGTCTTCAGGCCGCGGCGACCGCAGCCGAGCGCGGCCACCACGTGACCCTGTTCGAGCGCGAATCGTCCACCGGAGGCCAGGTCGCGGTCGCAGCCTCAGTGCCCAGTCGTGCTGAATTCCTCGACATGGTGCGCAACCTCCGAGCGGAGTGCGAGCGCTTCGGCGCGGACATCAAGACCAGCGTGGCAGCCACGGCCGAGATGCTGCGCGGCGAGCGCCCCGACATCGTCGTGCTGGCCACCGGCGCCCGCCCGCAGCCGGTTCACTGGGCCGGGGATGCGGAGCGGGTGGTCGACGTCCGCGACGTGTTGGAGGGCCGCGTCGTGCCCGAAGGTGATGTGCTGGTGGTCGACGAACTCGGCTTCCACCAAGCCGCTTCGGTCGCCGAGCTGCTGGCCGACCGCGGTTGCCGGGTGCAGGTCACGACTCCGGGCATGGTGGTCTGCCAGGACCTCGGCGTGACCCTGGACATGGAGACCTTCAACATCCGCGCACATGCGAAGGGCATCGAGCAGCGCACCGACGAGGTCGTGATGTCCGCGTTCGGCGAAGCCGACGGCGTGGTGCTGCAGATCCTCAAACACACCACGGGGGACATGGCCGAGGCGCGCTTCGACTGGGTTGTTTGCGCAGCTCACCAGGCGCCCGAGGATGAACTGTGGCATGAACTGAAGGACTCGGCGTTCGAGGTTCACCGCGTCGGGGACTGCGTCAGCCCGCGGCGCGCGCATGCCGCTGTGGTCGAAGGACATCGATTGGCGGTGGGCTTGTGACCGAGCTGCCCGAGATGCTGGCCGTCGTGGTCGTCCGCGACGCGGCGCTGCCCAGCGGAGCTGGCGAAGCCGTTGCCGAGTGCGGGGGAGCGGTCCTGCTGGTCGGGACGGGTACGCGGGCCGCGGCCGGCGAGTTGACCGCGGCCCGGACGGTCTGGACGAGTGAAGTGCCGAGAGTTGCGCCCGGTGCGATGGCTGCGGCCCTCGCTCCGGTTCTGGACAGCGTTCCGATCGTGTTACTCCCCGCGTCCCCAGACGGACGCGATCTCGCAGCAAGGCTCGCTTTCCAAATGGATCGCCAGTTGTTCGCGGGTGCCACCAGCTGCACCTCGGTGCAAGTCGAATTGTCCAGAGTGGACGATCGACTGGCGGTGGAGGTACAGCTCAACAGCCCGGTCGTGGTGACGCTCCAGCCAGGCGCGCGGGGAGTACCCGAACCGATGCCGAGCTCGGAACCTGTCGAGCTGCCCTTGGAATTCCCTGACGACATCCTCGACGCCGAGACGGTCCAAGTCCTTGCGCCCGACCCGGAAACCGTGGAACTCACCGAAGCCGACCGGATCCTGGGGGCAGGCGCCGGACTGGTGCGACCGGGAGAGGACGGCACGGCCGCGATGCGGACGCTCACCGAAGTCGCCGCTGCGCTCGGCGCCTCCGCTGGCGCGACCAGAGTCATCACCGACGCAGGATGGGCCGGGCACGACCGCCAGATCGGCACCACCGGGGTCGTCGTCGACCCGGACCTCTACGTCGCGTTCGGCATCTCCGGTGCCTCCCAGCACGTCGGCGGACTCGGCCGCCCCGAGCACGTGATCAGCGTGAACACCGATCCGTCCTGCCCGATGACGGCGATGGCCGACGTCGGCATCATCGCCGACGCGCCGGAGGTCCTGGACGAACTCGCCCGCCGACTGAACGGAGCCGCCGATGAGCGTTGAGCGGGTGGACGCGGTGGTGGTCGGCGCTGGACCGGCCGGTTCGGCCGCCGCGCTGGCACTGGCCCGCGCCGGGCGGAGCGTCATCCTGCTGGAACGCGGACCCTTCCCCGGTGCGAAGAACGTCTACGGCGGGGTGGTCTACGGCCGCGTGCTCGACGAGGTCCTGCCGAACTGGTGGGAAGAAGTGCCGGTGCAGCGCTGGGTCACCCGGCGAAGCACGATGGTGCTGACCGACACCCAGGCGCTGACCGTCGACTTCCGCACGCAGGACTGGGCGAGCGCACCGCACAACGGAATGACGACCTACCGCGCCGACTTCGACTCCTGGCTGGCCGGCAAGGCGGTCGCCGCGGGAGCGCAGCTGGTGACCTCCACAGTGGCCACCGAGCTGCTGCGCGAAGGTGGGCGCGTGGTCGGGGTGCGCACGGATCGCCCGGACGGCGACATCCGCGCCGACGTGGTCATCGCCTGTGACGGCGTCAACTCCTTCCTCGCCAAACAAGCCGGGTTGCTCCCCGAAACCGACGTCGAGCACCACACCTTGGGCGTCAAGGAAACCCTCGCACTGCCACGCCGGACCATCGACGAGCGATTCGGGCTGCGCGGCGACGACGGCGCCGACCTCGAAGTCCTCGGTTGCACCGGAGGCATCCCGGGCGGTGGATTCCTCTACACCAACCGGGACACGATCAGCATCGGCGTAGTGCTGTCGCTGACCGGCCTGGCCGAGGCGGGCAGCCGCCCCGAAGACGTGCTCACCGACTTCAAAGCCCACCCCGCAATCGCGCCCTACCTGCGCGGCGCCGAGCTCAAGGAGTACTCGGCGCACATGATCCCCGAAGGCGGCTACCGCAGCATGCCGCCGCTGAGCACCGACGGAATGCTCGTCGCCGGCGACGCCGCCGCGATGTGCCTGGCGGCCGGAATCTGGCTGGAAGGCGTCAACTTCGCCATCGGATCCGGACTGGCGGCAGGCCGCGCGGCAGCCGAAGCCATCGCCACCGGCAGCCGAGATCTGTCCGGCTACCGCGAGCGGCTGCGCAACAACTTCGTCCTGACCGACCACAAGAACTTGCAGCGCGCCCCGCACCTAGTGCTCTCCGAGCGGGTCCAGCGGCAGTATCCGAAGCTGCTCTGCGACCTGGCCCAAGAGGTCTTCACGGTCCGCAACCCGGAACCGAAACCGGGGTTGCGCAATCTGTTCCGACGCACTGCCGCCCGGCACGGCATCCGCCTGCGCGAACTCGCCGCAGATGCTTGGGCGGGCTTCCGGACCTTCGGCTGAGGAGCGAACATGCACGAGATGTCCTTTGCGGACCGGATGGCCACCGTCGAGTTCGACGTCGGAGACCGTCCGCACATCACGGTCGACACCGAGATCTGCCGCTCCTGCACGACCAAGGCGTGCGTGCCCGCATGCCCGGCGAAGCTGTTCGTGCCCACCGATGACGGCGGAATCCTGTTCAACTACGAGCAGTGCTTCGAATGCGGCACCTGCTACCAGCTCTGCAACTCGGCCGGTGCCATCACCTGGACCTACCCCGACGGCGGGCACGGCGTCGTGTTCCGGAAGGGCTGACATGCGTATCGTCGCAGCGCTGAGCTGGTCCTGGCAGCGCACCCAAGTGGACCCGCTGACGGGAGCACTCACCGCCGAGCAGCGAGGCGCCAACGCTGCAGAGCTCGCGGCGCTCGAACACGCTCTAAGGCTTGCTGAGGAACTGGACGGCCATGTCCTGGCTGTGACGGTTGGGCCGCCAGAGTCGGACGAAGTACTGCGAACAGCGTTGGCTGCTGGAGCACACGATGCGGTCCGAGTAGAGCGTGACATTTCAACCGATCCCCGCTGGTTGGCGTCCAACGGCGCCGAAACCGCTAGAGCGATCGCAACCGCTCTGAGCACAACCCCCGACCTGGTGCTGTGCGGCGACAGGTCGTCCGACGGGGCAACCGGCACTACGCCTGCGTTCCTGGCGGCTCGCCTAGGCGCCGCGCAGGCTCTCGGCGTGGTCAAGCTCGAAACGGAGGGGAGCAGGATCCTGGCCCACCGGCGTTTGGACGGCGGAAGTCGCGAAGTCCTTCGCCTGCCGACTCCGGCGGTCGTCTCCGTTGAAGGCGGCATCCGCCTGCGCCGCGCGAGCCTGCCAGCTGTACTGGCCGCTCAAAGCACCCCGATCCGCTCGGTGTCCTTCGAAACTCGGCCAGGACCTGCGGTTTCCACTCGCCCGCGCCGCCCACGTCCGCGAGAACTACCGCCCCCGGATGCGCCGACCGCACACGACCGGATCTTGGAGCTGACCGGCGCGTTGGTCGAGCGCACTCCACCGACGATCGTCGGCCCGCTCTCGGCGCCGGAAGCCGCCGACGCCTTGCTGGAATACCTGCAACGCCACGGCTATCTATTTGTCCGGCAAGAAGCGGTGGAGCAGTCATGAGCAGGGTCGGGATCGTCACCGGCGCGGCACGCGGCATCGGCGCAGCGGTCGTCCGCCAGCTCGCCACTGACGGTTGGCGCGTGGTCGCAGTCGACATCTGCGAGGACCTCCCGGGCGCTTCCTACCCGCTCGGCACCCGAGCACAGCTGCGAGAGCTGGCTGAGCAGTGGCCGGAGTCGGTGCGCGACCTCGCCGCAGACGTCCGCGACGAGGCCGCCGTTCGACGAGCCGTCGAAGTGGCCGAGACCGAATTCGGCGGGATCGACGCAGCAGTCGCGGCGGCAGCGGTCATGGCAGGCGGAAAACCGCTGTGGGAAACCACCGACGAGCAGTGGAATGCGCTGTTCGACGTAGGCGTACGAGGCGTGGCGAACCTGGCCCGCGCCACCGTGCCGAAGATGCTGCAACGGCCCGAACCCCGCTCCGGACGCTTCGTCGCCTTGGCCTCCTCTGCCGCGCACCAAGGCCTGTACCACCTCGCCGGGTACAACGCCGCCAAGCACGCTGTGGTCGGCCTGATCCGCGGCCTGGCCACCGACCTGCGCGGAACCGGGATCACTGCCACCGCGGTGTCGCCCGGATCGACCCGCACTGACATGCTCACCGCGACTGCGGCCTATTACGACCTGCCCGACGTCGAGGAGTTCAGCCAGCACCAACTCGTCGAACGACTCCTGGAGCCCGAGGAGGTGGCAGCGGCGGTGTGCTGGCTGTGCGACGAGAAGTCCTCGGCGATCACCGGCACCGTGGTGCACGCCGACGGAGGTTTCACCGCATGACCCTCCGGCTGGTGCCCGACTCCGGTCTACGCCGCTTCGCCGAGGGCCGAACCCTCGTCGGCGGATCACCGTTGCGCATCCTCCGGCTGAGCGCAGCCGGAGCGTGCTTGGTCGACAACTGGGCTGCGGGCGAACCGGTGACAGCAGGCGCAACGCTGGCGCAACGCCTGGTCCGAACGGGCATGATGCACCCGCGCTACGAACAGACGCGGTTCCGGCCGGAAGACGTGGCTCTGGTGCTGCCGGTGCGCGACGACCACCACCGCGCACCGGATTCGTCGATCGTCGTGGACGACGGATCCCAGCACCGGATTCCGGGCGCGGCGATCCGGCACGAGACCCCGCGGGGCCCGGCAGCGGCCCGGAACGCGGGTTTACAGCTGGTCAACACGCCGCTCGTGGCGTTCCTGGACGCCGACGTCAGCGCCGAACCCGGCTGGCTCGAACCGCTGCTCCGCCACTTCGAAGATCCCGAGGTCGCGGCAGTGGCGCCCCGCGTCCGCAGCTCGCCAGGCGCCACCGCGCTGGCCCGGTACGAGAGCGCGAGATCCCCGCTGGACCTCGGCGAACAGCCAGGACTGGTGCAGCCGGGTAGCCGGATCAGCTATGTGCCCACGGCGGCACTGGTGGTCCGAACCGAGGTGCTACGCGAAGTCGGAGGGTTCGACGAGAGCCTCCGCTTCGGCGAAGACGTGGACTTGATCTGGCGCCTGGCCCAACACCGCCAGGTTCGCTACGAACCCGCAGCTGTCGTGCACCACCGACCGCGCCGGACCTGGACGGCCCTGCTCCGCCAGCGCTTCGGCTACGGAACATCGGCTGGCCCCCTCGCCCTCCGTCACGGCACCGCGGTCGCCCCGGTCCGGACGTCAGTGTGGAGCGCTGCTGCGTGGGCGTTGATCAGCGCTCGGCGAATAGGTCCGGCTATCGCACTGGTCGGTGGGTCGGCGGCTCTTCTCGCCCGAAAACTCGGCAAGACCGGAGTCCCGACGACGGAGTCGCTGAGCCTGACCGCACTCGGAACCCTCGGCGCGGGTCGCTACTTGGCTGACGCCATCGGCAGGCCTTGGGCCCCGGTGGCCATCCCGCTGCTGGCCGCGACCCGCAGCGGTCGCCGAGTGCTGACCGCAGTGGCTCTGCGGCACCTGCTGGACTGGGCCCGCGAACGCCCACCGCTGGACCCGGCCCGCTGGACTCTCGCGCGCATGGCCGACGATGCGGCCTATGGCTGTGGAGTGCTCTGCGGTGCGCTTAAAGCGGGCACCGCGACGCCGCTGCTCCCGGTCCTGTCCGACGTCGGCGGCCGCAGCAGCGTCCCAACAGCGGGGGAGCGGTCATGACGAATCTGGCGGACCTGACTTGGCCTGAGATCGACGAGCCGGTCTTGCTGGCGGTGCCGGTGGGAGCGACCGAGCAGCACGGTCCCCACCTGCCCTTCACCGTGGACACCGAGATCGCGGTCGCCCTGTGTGAACGGCTAGCGCAGCGACGTCCAGTCCTGGTGGCCCCGCCGGTGGCTTATGGCTCGAGCGGTGAGCACACGGGCTTCCCGGGAACTCTGTCGATCGGCCAACGAGCGGTGGAACTCCTCCTCGTGGAACTGGTCCGCTCGGCTGACGCCTACGCAGGAGTGGTCCTGATCTCGGCCCACGGAGGCAACGCCGAACCCCTCCACCGAGCGCTCCGAACCCTCACCGCGGAGAACCGCCGAGTCCTCGCCTGGTCCCCACCCGGGAGGCCCACCGACACTCACGCAGGCCGCACTGAAACATCGGTGATGCTGGCCCTGCGCCCAGCGGCGGTCCACCTCGACCGAGCAGAACCGGGGACCACAACGCCGCTCCCGGACCTCTTGCCCACCCTCCGCTCGAAGGGCCTGGCCGCCGTGACGCCCAACGGCGTCCTCGGTGATCCCCGAGGAGCGACGCAGGAGGAGGGCGAGCGGACCCTGACAACCTGGACCCGCTCCCTGACGACGGCCGTAGACGCCTGGACCAGCGAAAACACCAAACGAGGGGGGTAGATGATCGCCCGTTCAGCGGTGCGGTAAGCTATCTGCACACCCCAAGAGGTGAGTCGGGATGTAGCGCAGCTTGGTAGCGCACTTGACTGGGGGTCAAGGGGTCGTGGGTTCGAATCCCGCCATCCCGACGGTTGTGACCAGCGGGTTTGCCGAAAGGTGAACCCGCTGGTTTCGTTTTTGGGGCTGTTGTGGTCGCATTGTGGTCGCATGTCGTGCGATCGTTTCCGCGGGTTGTCTTTTGGTCAGGCGGCGTGTGCTTGGGCTGTGTTGAGTGTGGTGGCGATGGCATCGACGGCTTGGTGGGCTGTGTGTCGGGCGAGGTGACCGTAGATGTTGACGGTGACCGAGAGCGTTGAGTGACGCATGGTTTTGGAGATCACGCCGAGCGGCACGTTGCTGGCAATCATGAGTGTGGCGGCGAGATGCCGGAGGTCGTGAACGCGGATGCGGGGAACTCCGGCGGCGGTGCTGAGGTCGTGGAAGTGGTGCAGGACGTACTCCGGTCGTAGGGGTCTGCCCAGACTTCGGTTGTCACCAGGGGTTGACTGGTTTCAGGCCGCTTGGGCGGTGGTGTAGATGGTCTCAAACTCGACCGGGGTGAGTTTGCCCAGGCGGCGTTGCCGGCGTTTGCGGTGGTATTTCTTCTCGATCCAGGTGACGATGGCCAGGCGTAGTTCGTCCCGTGTGCGCCAGCGGCGTGTGTCGAGAACGTTCTTTTGCAGCAAGGAGAAGAACGATTCCATCGCGGCGTTATCGCCGCAGGCGCTGACGCGGCCCATCGATCCGGTCAGTTTGTGCTCGCGCAGCAGGTTCCGGTAGGTCTTCGACCGGAACTGGCTGCCCCGGTCCGAGTGCACGATCACGTCTCGTGGGTCGCGTAATGCGATGGCGTTGCGTAACGCGGCCACCGCGAGTGAGGAACGCATGTGGTCGGCGATCGAGTAGCCGACGATCTTGTTGGAGTAGCAGTCCTTGATCGCACACAGGTAGAGTTTTCCCTGATCGGTGGGGTGTTCGGTGATGTCGGTCAACCACGTCAGGTTCGGGGCGCTCACGGTGAACTCCCGGGCCACGAGGTCGTCGTGCACCGGCGGGCCGGACTTGGGCGACCGGCCTTTCTTCTTGGCGTGTACGGAAAAGATCTGTTGCATCGAGCAGATCCGCCACACCCGGTTCTCCGACGCCTGGTAGCCACGCCGGGCGAGTTCATCGGCGATGAACCGGTACCCGTCGGCCGGGTCGTCGGCGTGAATATCAAGTGCCGCGTTGATCAAATACGCGTCGTCGAGGTCGCGTTGCGACACCGGCTGCGCACACCACTGGTAGTAGGCCTGCCGGGAGATCCCCAGCACCCTGCACGTCACCGCCACCGACACCCTGATCGGGGCGTCGGTGGCGGCCAGGTCACGGACGAGCGGGAAAACTATTTTCCCGGCAGATTGCCCTGCGCCAGATACGCCGCCGCCTTACGCAGGACCTCGTTCTCCTGTTCCAACAACCGATTGCGTTTGCGGAGTTCCCGCAGCTCAGCGGACTCCTCACGCGTCACACCAGCACGCGTGCCGGCTTCGACGTCGGCGGCACGCATCCAATTGGCCAGGCAGGACTCGGAGATCCCGAAATCAGCGGCGATCTGTCTCAACGGAGCCTCGCCACGACGGGCCACAGCGACCACGTCATCACGGAACTCCCGCGGATAGGGCTTGGGCACGGCGACATCCTTCCAGATGAGGAGTTGACCTCACACATCAGGTGTCAACCAAACCCTGGGCAGCCCCTAGGGGGTGTCCGTCGGCTCTGGTGAAGACGAGCCCGTAGTCGCGCCACCGGAGCCCTGCGGCGAGCTGTTGGGTGTGTTGGCGGGTGGCTTGTCGTTGCAGGGCTTTGATGACGCGGCAGGAGAGTCCGACCCAGTCTTGGCTGGTTTTTGTTTTGGGTGTGGTGAACACCGGGGTTGTGTTGTTCACATTGGACAGTGTGTGGCGAACGTAGAGAACGCGGTCATCGAGGTGGACGTCTGCCCAGTGCAGAGCGAGTGCTTCTCCTTTGCGCATGCCGGTTCCGATGAGTACCTCGAACAGCTCGGTGAGCGGGTCGTTGATGTCTGCACAGTGGGCCAGGAATCGGACGGCTTCGGCGGGTGTCCAGCAGATCCGTTGGGGTTTCGGTGGTTGCGGGATCACGGTGTATTTGGCTGCGTTGTGGGTCAGTCGGCGTTGACGGACGGCGTCGTTGAGTGCGCTGGAGAGGGTGGCGATACAGCGGCGGAGGGTGACCGGGCCGCGGCCAGCGTCGAGTTGGGCGTGGACGAACTCGGTGACGTGCTGGTGGCTGAGCTTCTCCAGCCGGATCTCGCCGAGGGCGGGGATGAGGTTTTTGATGATGTAGTCGGTGTAGCGGGCGATGGTGGTGGGCTTGAGTGTCAGTGTCTTGGTGGCGAGCCAGTCGGTGAGGTAGTCGGCGACGGTCTGGCGGTCGTCGATAGCGACACCGCTGCGTTCGCAGGCCAGGACGCGGTTGAGCTCGGCCAGGGCGTGGGCTCGGGTGTCGTAGCCACTGCGGCGCAGGGTGCGGCGGCGGCCGGTGATAGAGGGCAGGTCCACGGCGAAGGCCCACGTGCCGTGCTTGCCCGCGGCGAGCTTGGGGCAGTGCGGGCCGAGCTGCTGACCGTCCTGGTCGCGACATCCACAGCGCCGGTAGACCCGGCCACGGTTCGGATTCGAGGCCATCGGGATCACCTTCTTTGAGTGGCTCTATATCCGCAGGTCAGAGCTCTGTATCTCTAGGCTGCGCGGGATACGACCACAGTGCGACCACCGGCCCCGTCTTCGCAGCTCAGCGGCCAGCCACTTGTCGCCACGACAGCGAGTCGCCGCCCTAGTGGGCTTGGCGTGTAGGTAGATAGGCCGGTGGTCATTCCACTGCCGCCAGTGTTGCTCCGGGCAGGTGGTGCTGGCGGGTGTGGCGCGTGAGGCGGGCTTGTTTCGAGCCGATGCGGCGCACGACTTCGCTTCGTGGTTCAAAGCCAGCGAGTCCCGTGCCAACCCGCTTTCGGTTTGCGGTCGCGCCAACCACGGCGGTGGACGTCACTGCTCGCGGTGACAGGTGTGCGGGTAGCGCCGATACCGAGTTGCAGACTGGGTGCGTTGGTCGAGATAGGCCGGTGATACAGGTCCAGTGCTCGGCATCGAGCCGGTGCACCTCGTGACGTTGCGGATTCGTGTCGTACACCGTTGAGCGGCGGCGGTGCCGGGTTGGGTGTCGACACAGGGATTCTCGATGGCTCAGCGAATGGCCGATACGGCAGTGATGTCCGCTGTGAGAGGGACGTGCGAGCGGCTGCGTTGCTGGTCCGGTGAGGTCGCTGCCGCCCCGGAAGAACGCGGTGCCGCCTCGATGGCCGAACTGGCTCGGCCCGTATGCACGGCCAGCACCGACGAGTACAGGCGGAGCGGTTCAGCCGGTCGGGAACGCTAACGTACCAGGCAGGGTGTTCGGAGCATGCGCTGCTGTGCGAGGGTGACGCGCTGTGTGGAACCGGATGTCGAACACCGGCGACCCCGCGATCGGGTCAAGCAAATAGCAGTAGGGTCGTGTTGACCAGCCGGACGGGCAAGTGCTGCAAGGGCGCTGTTTAAACGTCCCCCTCTGTGGCCCCGCAAGGTCATCTGCTTATACCCTAAGCTCCTTCATGTCTTAGCTGCGCGGACGTAGCACGCGGCTCACGGCGGCTCGGGTACCCCCTGGACACACTGCCGTGGGCATCAACGGGCGAGCGTGCAGTGTGAAAGGGTTGAACACGATGGCGAAGCAGCGCTCCGGAATCGAGTGGACCGAGGTCACGTGGAACCCCACGACGGGGTGCGACCGCGTTTCGACCGGATGCGATTCCTGCTATGCGCTCGCGCTTGCCGCGCGGCTGAAGGCGATGGGTTCAGACAAGTACCGGAACGACGGTGATCCACGAACTTCGGGGCCTGGCTTCGGAGTCACCATCCATCCGAAGGCGCTGGAGGAGCCTTATCGTTGGCGGAATCCGCGCGTGGTGTTCGTTAATTCGATGAGCGACTTGTTCCACGCCAAGGTGCCGCTGAGCTTCGTCCGTGATGTGTTCTCCGTCATCTCTGATACACCGCAACATACCTACCAGGTCCTGACGAAGCGCTCAACGCGGGTGCGTCGCGTCGCAGACAAGCTCGATTGGCCACGCAACCTCTGGATGGGCGTCTCCGTGGAGAACGCCGATGCACTGCCACGCGTAGCGGATCTCCGTAAGGTGCCCGCCAACGTTCGATTCTTGTCGTGTGAGCCGTTGCTCGGGCCGTTGGACGGTCTCAACTTGGACGGAATCTCGTGGGTGATTGCTGGAGGAGAGTCGGGCCCGCGGTACCGGCCGATGGAGCTGTCATGGGCCCGCGGCGTCCGGGATGCATGCCAGGCCGCCGGCGTACCGTTCTTCTTCAAGCAGTGGGGCGGCCGAACACCCAAGGCGCTCGGCCGGGAGCTGGACGGGCGTCAGTGGGACGAGATGCCCGTGGAATCGTTGGGCTGATAGGCCAGATTACAACCAAATTTCCCAGTCGCGCGGCTGTTTCGGCTTGGCGTTGAGCTGAATCTTCCCAGCTTTGTTCAGCTCGCGTGCCGCTTTGCGGACGAACTTTTCTGGCATCTCGCCGTAAGTGTGACCGAAAATGGCAACAGTGTGGTCCACCAGCTTCACTCTGCCTTGATGCGCAACGAGAGCGAGCATATTTTCCTTGATTTGTTCCAGTCCGCGATGTTGCTCATGCTCGATCTGGTCTTCTACCGGATGGAATAACATACTTTCGGCTTGATCTTGATCCGGGCCAAGTGCGCGCATCCACTCGTGCCGAGCTCGGGCATGTGCGTCGCCGAACACCCACAGGCCATGTTCGGCCCGGGTGAGGAAAACCAGATGGTATACCGGCTGGTGATGGGCCCGACGTCGAACAGGTACCACGACAGCGTTCATGCGGGAGGCTTCGCCGAGCCTACGTGCATATTCCCCCACGACTGCCTCGGCAGCGGTCTCCCAGGTCCCATCTGGTGAAGCTGCGTGGGCGTCTAATGCCACTCGTTGCCACCAGTCACCGCCGCACATGACGTTCAGTCGTTCGATGACCTTGTGATCGCGCTGTCCCTTGTTCACCACTCCAGCAGCGCGACGTGTCAAGTCGGCGCTGATATTGAGCAGTGCTTCGGTCGCCGGGCGCCGCGGCCGTCGGGTGGTAACGAGCACCCGCTCCAGAACCTCGTACGGCACGTTCGCCCCGCACGGGTCGAGAAAAAGGAAAAGCGGCACTCCGTTCGCCTGACGCACGACCGCGTCGAGGTGGTCCTCCACGTCGCCGTGGAAAACCGTGGCAGTGACGCCATGCTTTTGGTACTCCGTCGTGACGCGTGACAGGTGTTGGAAGTCCTCTTCGCTCTGCTCGACTAGTACGACCTCGACGTGAGCGGAGTTCTTCGCCTTCATCGCAGCCAACAGCATGTGCTCGCCCGAGGCGGGTTTGCCGTCCGGGTATCGGCCACGTCCCGCGAAGCCATCTAACAGCACGACTCGCTTGGTCGGTACCCACCGGGCCGTCATCGTGACAAACCGGATGAAGTAGTTGTTGAGGATCGCATGCTTGAAGACCGACTGGGTCTTGGCATCCTCTAGCAGACCCGACGACGTACCTTTCGACACGCCCTGTCCCCCTCCTCGCCCCGGGGCGCGAGCCATCGTGATGGCGCGTGATCACCCCCCACGCATGGTGCGCTGAAAGCGATCGATCCGCCACAAAGACACTTTAGATACCTGCAAGATCACCCAAATGGATTCAGGGTTGGCTACCTAATGTAGCTGCACTGGATGCATTCCCGGCGAGCTGAGTCGTAGACCAATTTCTTCGCGCATGTCAGTGCGCGACCTTGCAACGTCCAGCTGACTGAGCCGGGACCAAGAACAGTGACAGGTGTTTGCGCGCCGACCCCGTCGAGGTCGGCGCACGGCGCCGTTACAGCACGGGCCCTCGTTGGCATTGAGCTCTTAGCGACAGTCATGATCAGCCGGTTCTGTTGGCGTGCCACATGGTGTGTTCTCGGCTGATCGCCGATTCCGCGTCGGCCACTCCGTCGGACCACTGTTGTTCGTCCAGGTCCCGGTCGAGAAGGTCGTGGATCACTGCGAGTTCGTGGGAGGCCATGACGTACGCCGTGGCGGTCGTGCTGTGCTGGCGGGTGGCGTTCCACGCGGCGACCGCTGAGATCGCGGCGGCTACGATGCCAGCGAGGTCGAAGTCGACCACGCCGAACGCCTTCGCTAGCGCTCCGGCGATCCCGAGCGCCTCCATGGCCAGCATGATGGTCCGGAAGATCCGTGCGCGTCGCTGGTGGAAGAGGGCTTTGGACGCGTACCAGGTTTGCTGGTCGAGCACACGGCCAGTCAGGTAGGCATCCTTGCGCTCGGCCAGCGGTGAGGAGCGTAGGGACCGCATCTTGCTGGTGATGGCCGAGGAGGTGTTGGGCAGCAGCAGGACGCCGGGCTTGTCCTGCTGCAGGGCGCGGATGCGCGACACAAACTCGTCGTCGGCGCCTCTGGAATCGAGTGAGAACGGCGCGGCACCTACGGAGTAGCGCCAGGTCAGGGTCTTCACTGACTCCGCCAGTGCGCGCCCCTCGTACCAGACCTTGTCCGGGCGGGACCCGGCGGTGGCCATCTCGATCATCATCACGCCGACTAGCGCCAGCGCGGTTCCGACTGCGAACACGTCGATCGACGACGCACCGATGACCACGGGGAAAGCGGCGAACACTGCGGCCGAAACCGTCAGCAGTAACTGGGCGCGAACACCCCGCAGGTACGTGCGTTGCTGGCGTACCGAGGCCGCATCAGCTGCTTGGAACAGCCCCGGGTAGTCGGTGGAGCTCAACGACCGAAGCTGATCAGTAATCGACATGCACGCTCCATGGTTCGGGGACCCCAGTGAATCCTGGCCGAACCACGTTCCGGAAGGGGCCATTTCAGCAGAACTCCCGTCGGACCTGCGACCGATGATCGGTTGCAAGTCCGTTCCGGCACCCCGCGGCGGACGTGGCAGGTAGGGTGCCGGGCGCGGATTGGAGGCTTGGTGAGTGACGTCTTCGTCAGCCATCGTCTCGCCGATGCGGAGGTCGCCGAGCGTTTGGCCACTCAGCTGCGCGAGCGGGGGCATAGGGTTTGGCTGGACGCCTGGGAGATCGGGCTCGGGGACTCGACCGTGCAGAAGATCGGGGAGGGGCTAACGGCTTGTTCCCACGTCGTGGTGTGCTACTCGGCCGATGGGGTGGAGAGTCCGTGGATGAGCAGGGAGTGGATGTCCGCCCTGGCGCGACAGCTTGACGGCGCTGGAGTTCGGCTGCTTCCGGTGCGGTTGTCCGGTGGGGCGCCTCCGGCGATCCTGACCGACATCAAGTACGCGGACCTCGTCGCTGACTGGGCGGGTGGGCTGGCCGCCCTCTGCTCGGCGCTGGAGTGACCCGTGGGTAGGCAGCCTGTGCACGTGGTGTGCGCCGAGGGAGAGGAGCCGCTGGCCGAGCAACTGGCCGGCCCACTGCGCGAAGCCGGTTACTCGGTCACGCACCAGGGGACCATCGGGGTCGGTGAGTCGCTCGTGGGCACTGCCACCAAGGCCCTGGCTTCGGGCTCACCGATCGTGCTGTGCGCCACGACCCGTGCGGTGGGCAGCGCGTGGGCGCACCAGATCGTCAACGCAGGGCATTCCGAGGGTGTGCACCGGGTCTTCGTGGTGCAGATGGAGCGGCAGGCGTACGTCGAACAACTGGCCATCCAGACGAAGGTGGCACGGTACTGCGACGATCCCGCGACCGGGCTGCGGGAACTCCGCGATGCCTTGGCCAAGCACTTCCCGCCGGTGCCGGTCGAACTGGCACTGGAATCGCCGCACCGGGCCACCGACCAAGGGCAGTACCTCGACCGGCGTACGGACCTGGCCACGTTCGACGTGGAGGCACTCCAGAGGTTCCGTGGGGAAGTCCGCCGTGAGGTGGCTGCTCGGTATCCGGCAGCGCTCAGCCCGTGGGAGTTCCTCGAACGTGCGGGGCTCTGGGACGGTAGTGGGCTGACGCGGACCGGCGCGTTGATGTTCGGGAAGGTCCCGCTGTCGGTGTGTTCGACAGCGATGGTCAAATGCGTGCGCTATTTCGGCCAGGACCGTGCTGCCCAACGAGAGATCGAGACATTCGAGGCTACAGTCCCGGAACAAATCGTGGCCGCCCGCGAGTTCGTCGCCCGCCACGTGCGGCGTGGTGAACGGCCGAGCAGTGATCAGGCCGAGGCCGTGGTGGTGTACGACTACCCGATGATCGCGGTTCGCGAGATCATCGCGAACGCGCTGGTGCACCGCGACTATTCGGTCGCGGATTCCTGCGTGCATGTGCGTCTTTTCGAGGATCGGCTAGAGATCAGTAGCCCGGGCGCGTGGCTTGGGCAAGATCTTCTCACGGGTGCTGAACGGGATCTGGCGGAGCTGGACGGCCAGTCCAAGAAGCGCAACTTTCGGCTCGCCCATGTTCTGTCCTGGATCCGGTTGGTCGAAGGAGAGGGCAGCGGTATTCCGTCGGCGCTCCGTGATTGCCGGAATGCCGGTTCACCGGCGCCGACCGTCCGGCAGGAGCAGGCGTTCATCACGGTGACCATCCGGCGCTGTCCAGCAGAGGATGTGACTGTCTCCAACGGTGTCGATGGCCTGGTTCCGGCCACCTTGCCAGCGGTTCCGCACGGCTTCATCGGTCGTCAGCACGAGATCGCCGAGCTCGACTGGCTGTTGTCCGAGCGCGGCAGCTCCAGCCGGCTCGCAGTGATCACCGGAGTGGGCGGCGTTGGCAAGAGTGCCCTCGCTCTGAGCTGGGCTCACCGTGTCAAGAGCGAGTTCCCCGGTGGGCAGCTCTATCTTTCTTTGCACGGCTTCGATTCTGATCGTGGGCGGCTGAGTGCGGGTGAGGCGCTGACGCAACTGTTGAGAATGCTTGGTGTTGCTGCGGAAGCGATCCCTGTTGAACTGGACGGTCGCGCAGCGCTGTACCGGTCGCTGCTGGCCAAGCGGCGGGTGCTGGTGTTGCTCGATGACGCGTTGGCTCCAGAACAAGTCCGCCCGCTGCTGCCGGGCAGCTCCGAGTCGCTGGTGCTGGTGACCACTCGGCGGCGGATGGGCGGTCTCATGGTGCAGCACGGAGCCCAGATGATGGTGCTGGATCCGTTGCACATCGAGGCTGCGATCGAGTTGTTGTATCGCATGGGCGTTTCCGGTGAACCGGCCGCCGTGGCCGAACTCGCTGAGTTGTGTGCTGGGCTGCCGCTGGCGTTACGGATCGCCGCCGCGCGGCTGGCTGCGCGACCGGCGTGCAAGGTATCCGACCTGGTACATGAGCTCAAGGACGAGCAGAACCGGTTGCAGGCACTGGACATCGGTGACACGCACACTAGTGTCCGCCAAGTGCTTGATACCTCCGTCCGGAGCTTGCACCCGGCGCATTCCGAAACCTTCCGGGTACTCGGACTCGTGCCCGGCCACACTTTCACCGCGTATGCCGTCGCCGCGCTGTGCGATGCCGATCAGCGAGAAGCACAACGGAGGCTGGACGCGTTGGTAGCGGCATCCTTGGTCGCCGAATCGGCGCCTGGCCGGTACAGCATGCATGACCTGGCGCGTCTGTACGCCCGCGACCTGGTGACCCCGCTGCGGCAACCAGACACCGATGCTTTGCGCCGATTGTTGACGCACTACTTGGTTACGGCCGATCACGCGCGCCGCTTCCTGCGCCCGACGCGTGACGAGCTGAACTTCGCAGACGGAGCCGAGGTGGCGCGGCCGGAAATCAGCGACCGTGCCCAGGCACTGGATTGGTTCGACGCCGAGTGGCCGAACCTGGTCGCCGCGGTCCGGGCGGCCAAGGCGCGGGGCATGCATGACCTGGCCTGGCAGCTGGCCCGGTTGCAGTTCAATTACCTGATGGCGCGTGTCCCCTCTTGGGAGGACTGGATCCGGGTCTACACTGACGGGCTGGACTCTGCGCGAGCGGCGGACGATCCGACCGGCGAGGTGCTGATGTCGGCCGGGCTGGGTGTGGCGCACTCGCGGTCGGGGCAGCTGGACGAGGCGTTGGCCCACTACGACGAGTCCTACCGGGTCGCGGTGGCCAACGACGATGCGTCGCGGCGGGCGATGACGCAGATCAACATGGCCAGCGTGCTGTTCCGGCTCAAGCGCTATGACGAGGCGAAGGTGCACTGCCAGGACGCGCTGCGGGTCTACCGGTCGCTCGGCGACAGCTACTTCGAGGCCGGGGCGCTGAACAACCTCGCGATGGTCGAGCAAGTCGACGGCGAGCTGGAGGAGGCGCTGATGCATCTGCGCGAGGCCGAGGCGCTCTACCGCGCCGCCGATGACCTGGACACTTTGGCGATGGTGCTGAACAACTGCGGTGAGGTCTGCATCGAGCTCGGCCGGTTCGACGACGGCGAGCGCTGCCACCACGACGCCCTCGACGTCGCGCTGAAGTGCGGTTCGGTGGTGCGGCAGGCCGCCGCCTACTTAGGACTCGGTGACGCCGCTGGTTCGCGTGGTGATCAGGACACAGCCAGAACTCACTGGGAAACGGCGCTCGCGATCTTCGAGTCGGAGGGATCACCGCGAGCGACCGAAATTCGCCGACGACTCGAACTGATCGCCACACAGCCTTCAGCTACGGACGGGTCAGCCGGACAACGAGCCAAATAGAGTGACCATCTGAAGTCGATAGATTAGTTGGTCAACAAGTCCCGGCTCCGCTCCTTCGGGAATGATCCCACGCCCCAGCTGACCTAGTGTTCTGAGTCGTTAGTTCGTCGGTAGTTGTAGGGTGTGGTATGCCGAGTCCGAAGGTTGAGCCGCTGGTCCTGTCCGACGAGGAACGATAGGCGCTGACGGCGTGGAGTCGTCTGCGCAAGACCTCGCAGGCGTTGGCGGCGCGGTCCCGGATTGTGCTGCGGTGCGCTGAAGGCGGCACGATCGGCCAGGTCGTGGCCGAGTTGGGTGTCTCGCGGGACATGGTGTCGAAATGGCGTTCCCGGTTCGCGAAAGCACGACTGGAGGGCTTGTCCGACGAGCCCCGTCCGGGACGCCCGCGGGTCATCGGCGACGAGGCGGTCGAGGCGGTGATCGCGAAAACCCTTGAGGAGAAACCGGATTCGGACACGCACTGGTCGACGCGGTCGATGGCCGAGGCGACCGGGATGTCGCAGTCGGCGATCTCGCGGATCTGGCGTGCCTTCGGCCTGAAACCCCACGCGGTGGAGTCCTGGAAACTCTCCACCGATCCGCAGTTCGTGGACAAGGTCCGTGACGTCGTCGGTCTCTACATGGCCCCGCCGGAGAACGCCCTGGTCCTCGCGGTGGATGA
>NZ_JBSFBZ010000045.1:0-63452 GCF_053593195.1 Saccharopolyspora sp. NPDC002376 | reverse complement strand
TACTCGATCTCCGATCGCATGAAGTCCTCACTTGCCGTCGCGGCGTTGCGCAACGCTATCGCGCTCCGCGACCCGCGCGGCGTGATCGTTCATTCAGACAGGGGCAGCCAGTTCCGGTCGAAGAAATTCCGGCGACTGTTGCGCCGCCACCAGCTGGCCGGATCCATGGGCAGGCTCGGCGCGTGTGGCGACAATGCCGCGATGGAATCGTTCTTTTCCTTGCTGCAAAAGAACGTTCTCGACACCAGGCGGTGGCACACCCGCGAGGAACTCCGGCTGGCGATCGTGTCCTGGATCGAGACGAAATATCACCGCAAACGTCGACAACGACGCCTGGGCAAACTCACCCCGGTCGAGTTTGAGACCATCTATACCGCCGCGCACGCGGCCTGACACCAGTCAACCCCGAGTGACAACCGAACTCTGGGCAGCCCCATGCGTGGTCATGCGTGCAGCACCGCTGCAGTTGTGAGAACTGCTGTAGCTTTCGGTGTCGGTGGTTGTTGGCAGGCTTCGGCGGCATGGAGGTTCCTGTGATTCGGCGCTCGTTGGCTTTGCATTCCTCTTTTCGGCGCAAGCCGTATGACCTGCTGCGCCAATGGGTCGATCTGGTTGGTCCGGATACGTTGCCGGAGGAGCCGGTGGCCAGGTTGGAAGAGCGGATCGCTGAGCTGATGGGCACTTCGGCGGCGTTGTTCTTCCCCACTGGTGCGATGGCTCAGCAAGTGGCGTTGCGGATACATGCCGAGCGCCGGGGCCGGTGGACGTTTGCCGGGCATCCGTACCTGCATCTGGACAACTGGGAGCAGCAGGGCTACAACGCGGTGCACGGACTGCGGTTCCACCCTGCTTGCGACCGGAACCAACTGCTGAGCACGCCTGACCTGGCTGCAATTGGTGAACCGTTGGCCGCGGTGGTGTGGGAACTACCGCAGCGCGACCTCGGGGGACTGCTTCCGGAGTGGTCGCAGTTGCGCGAGCAGGTGGACTTGATCCGGTCGCGCGGGGCAGCGGCGCATCTTGATGGCGGACGGATCTTCGAGGCGCAGCCGTTCTACGACCGTCCGTACGCCGAGATCGCCGCATTCTTCGACACCGTGTACGTCTCGCTCTACAAAGGACTTCAGGGTGTCAGGGGAGCGGTGCTGGCCGGTGATGCCGAGACGGTGGCTGAGGCTGCGGTGTGGCGGAAACGTCTTGGTGGCGCCATCCCGAACGCCTGGCCGTTGGCCCTGGGGGCTTTGGCGGGATTGGATCGACTCGTGCCACGAATGGCCGAGTTCCGGGATCACGCCGTCGCGATCGCCGCCGCGCTCAACGCAGACGGGACAGTGCGCGCGTTCCCAGCCCCGCCGCAGACTCCGTTGTTCCACGTCCACGTGCCTGTGGCGAAAGCTGCAGTCGAGCGGGCGGGCAGTCAGATGATTGCTGAGAAGGGGACGCAGCTGTTCCTCAAGGTTCGCTCCTCGCCAGACCCGTCACGGTGCGCTTTTGAGATTTCGGTCGGTGAAAATGCGATGGAATTCAGCCCCGAGGAGGTCGTGGAACTAGTGCGAGATCTGGTAAAGCGCGCGCGTAAGTGCAGTGGTCCGGGCATGGGGTGGTGACGTCCGTCGATTTTGCCTGAGACTGGCTTCTCGCTCGACCACATAGTCGTGTCAAAAACGCTAACGGCCGCACCGGACGGTGTCGGTAGCTTTGACCGCACGCCAGGACGGGAGCAGGGCGTTGAGCTCGCTGCTGGTCGCGCCGCATTCGTGGGCGACGCGGGCCACCGACTGGTAGTCCGATGGCGCCGTCGTTCCCGTGCAGTAGCGGTGGACGGTGGAACGGCTGGTGAAGCATCGGCGAGCGATTTCGGAGTAGCTCAGACCGCTTCGCTTCTTCAGCCTCGCGAGCAGATCGGCGAGTTCCTGGTGCGCCAGCCCCATACGCCCTTCCCTCCGCGGAAGATCCTGCCGCGGAGCATCCCACGAGTTCACCCCGCTGTAACAGCGTTTTCGCTTATCAGGAGGCATCGGCTGTTCGCAGGACAGGCGGATGGGCGTCTGTCACGAGGGTTTGTGAACTGCGGACTTCTTCGGGAGACCGCTGTGGATGGTGGATCAGCAGGAGCCGTCGGTGACGGTCGCGGTCAGCGCGTACGAGTAGACGTGCATGTAGGAGGGCAGGTCGTGGCGGGCTTCGCCGATCGTGGTGGCGGTGATGGTCATGCGCACCGCGACGTCGTCCTCGGTGCTGATGGTGTAGTGCTCCACCGCTACCTGACCTTCGTGCTCGACGGTTCCCTCGGGTGTCGGTTCATCGACTCGGGTCACCTTGAGCATCGGGATTTGGTCCGCGCCACCGGCTCCCATCGACTGCGCACTGATTCGGACGTACCAGGCGTCCGTTCGGTTCCCCGCTGACCGTTGTGGTGGCGGCGCTGGGAACATAAGGTTGGTTGCGCGCAAGTGATCGATATAGGCTTGAAACGATCAGTTTGCGACACATGTGTGCAGTCGTGAGTGGGATTGTGCGGGAAGGTGGGTCATGGACGTCAGGACTGGTGTGCTCGGGTGCGGGCTGCGGGTGGGGATCGCCGATCACGCCCATCAGCCCGGTGAGGGGTCGCGGATCGTCGCGGTGTGCGACCCGGATCCGGCTCGGGCCGAGGCCGCCGCGCAGCGCTACGGGGACGACGTCCGGACGACCAGCACGCTCGATGAGCTGCTGGAATGCGAGCTGGAAGCGGTGTTCGTGGTCAGTCCCGACCACCTGCACGAGGAGCACGCGATCCGCTGCCTGGAGGCCGGGCTCGCCGTCTACCTCGAGAAGCCGCTGGCGATCACCACGGAGGGCTGCGACCGCGTCCTCGCCGCCGCGCAGCAGCACGGCGGCAAGCTCTACGTCGGGCACAACATGCGGCACATGCCGGTGATCCGCACGATGCGCGACCTGATCGAGTCGGGAGCGATCGGGCGGGTCACCTCGATCTGGTGCCGCCACTTCGTCGGGCACGGCGGCGACTTCTACTTCAAGGACTGGCACGCCGACCGGAGCAAGAGCACGGGCCTGCTGCTGCAGAAGGGCGCGCACGACATCGACGTCCTGCACTGGCTGGCCGGCGGGTACAGCAGGCGCGTCAACGCGATGGGTGCGCTGACCGTCTACGGCGGCATCACCGACCGCAACGAGCACGAGACCTACAAGACGGGACACGACTGGGACGAGTACGAGCGGAACTGGCCGCCGCTGAGCCAAACCGGCCTCAACCCGGTGGTGGACGTCGAAGACCTGAGCATGGTCAACCTGCAGCTGGACAACGGTGTGCTGGCGACCTACCAGCAGTGCCACTACACGCCGGACTACTGGCGCAACTACACCGTCATCGGAACCGAAGGCCGACTGGAGAACTTCGGCGACGGCTCGGGCGCGGTGGTCAAGGTCTGGAACCGCAGGCACCGCGGCTACGCCCCAGATGGCGATCAGGTGGTCGAGGTCGAACGCGCCAGCGGAGGACACGGCGGAGCAGACCCCCGAATCGTGGCCGAATTCCTGAACTTCGTCCGCGCCGACGTCCCCACCGTCACGTCCCCGATCGCAGCCCGAGAAGCGGTCGCAACAGGCTGCGCAGCAACGGAATCCCTCCGCAACGGCGGAAACCCGGTCGAGGTGCCCGCACCCGACGCCGCCCTGCTCGACTACTTCGAGCCCTCCCGCACGTCCTGACCAGGTGCTCCGCTGCGCTCGCCGAGCGGTGGGCGCAGCGGAGCACCCCCCGGTGTCGGAATGTGCCTGCCCTACCTCTGTTCACCAGCTGTGGTGTTCAGCTCCTCGAGCCGGTATCCGCTCACTCCGCATGAAGCGCGCAAGCTGACCGGCCCGTCCGCGGATGGCATGCGGGCGTCTCGCCGGAGACTTCGCATCGTTGCTCGTGGCATGTCACTTCTCGGGTTCGGTCGGCTCAGCGGGCTTTGGTGGCCAGGCTGAGACGGCGGGCCCGCCGGTCGATCCACCAGGTGTAGGCTAGCGTCGCGATCGCGATCGGCAGGACGTCCCAGAGCGAGGAGCTGCCGCCCTGGTCGAGATCCGGCACGCCTTGGGTGGCTTCGAGCACGGTGACGGCGACGTTGTTCACCACGTGCAGTGCGATCGCCGCTTCCAGTCCGCCGGTGCGGAGGGTCAGCCAGCACATCGCCATCGCGAAGACGAACAACTCGGCCAGCACCCAGGGGTCGGAGGAGTCGTGCAGCGCGGCGAACACGACCGAGCTCAGCACGACACCCGGCCATGGGGTCCGCGTCCAGGAGGCGAATGTCTGCACGATCCAACCCCGGCAGAGGTATTCCTCCGCAGCTGCCTGGAATGGGACCAGCGCGAGCACCAGCGCCAGGACGGCCAGGAAGGTGGGCCAGCCCGGCCATGCCGAAGCCTCCCAGGGTTGGCTGCGGACGAGGTCGACGCCGATTGCCAACGTGAGGCACAGCAGCGCCCATCGCAGGCAGTCGAGCAGCCAGCGCCAACGCAGTCGGCCAGCCACGCTGGACACCGTGCCGATCCGGCGCTTGCCAGCCCACCTGGTGGTCAGGGCGATGGCGGGCAGCAGGATCGCGATGGAGGCAAACCCGAACGCGAAGGCCCAGAACGGATCGACGAAGTCCAGGTCCGGGCCGAGCTGGGCGCCGAACGCCGCCGCGAGGCCGACCGCGACACCGAGGAACAGCAGCGAGAACACCACCACGAGCACCGGCAGCAGGATCAGCTCCACCAGTGGGCGCCACCAGCGGTGCGCGGCGGTGCGCCCGAGCAAGTGATGCGGAACCTCCTCGTCCGGCGCGGAGTTCCGGGTGGTGTCCGGTTCGGTCAGCAAGTCGATCATCCCTCCGACGTGGTCGTCGCATTCGAAGGTAGAGATCGATCACCCACCGAACATGTGCCGATCGGCCAGGACTCCCGTCCGATCGGCCAGAATCTCCCGGCCAGTCGGCGACGGCTTTCGACGTCGATCGCGACTCGGGCAAGCCCGCACGACCCTCGACGAGCGCGGACTACGACGCTGGATCGTGCGCAAGAGGCGAGAAGGCCCCGCCCGGCGTTGGCACGTCGAGCGCACGCCCGCCTGGCACAACGCCTTCTTCGTTCTCGCTGATACGATCGCCTGGTCTGGTCAGCCGCGCCTGGACTACCCGCCGCTGGGACGACCGCCCTGTTCGGTGAGCAAGCCCCCCACCTCTTCACGCGCTCTCGACTGATGATTTGGGGATCAACCGAACATGGATGACTTGCTGGTGGAGTTCTGCCGAAGCGGAAAGCTCGGGCCGCTGGTCCTGGGCATGAACCCGAACGACGTGGTGGAACGAATCGGGCAGCCGGAGCGGATCAGGAACGGGCAAGGTGACGACTGCTTCCAGCGATACCGCTACTCGTCCGTTGAACTCACTATGAGGTGCTTCAGCCGGAAATCCGGGATCCGGCGTGGAGCTGGGTTGGACCTCGCGCTCGCTGGGATCCGAATCGACGTGAGCGGCGACGCCTTGCTGATCCTGCCCGAGATGATCACGCAGAAGCCCGTTCGACCTGCTGCGTCTCTGCGATTGGCGGACGCACGAAGCTGCCTTGCAGAGCGCGGTGTTGACATGAGCCTCGACCGCGAGCAGATGCTGACGCGAACCCTCGATGAAGCGATCGTCCACGTGGTCAGCGATGCCGCCGGGTTCGTGTTGGAGTTGTCCGTCGGGTGGCTGCCGCGGCCCGGCGGCTGGTACTACTCCGAGGAGAACGAAGCGGGAGTCTGGGTGACCGGCCACCCGTAGTCCGCCGAGCGCCAGCACGCCATCTAGGATTTTCCCGTGATCCGCGCCCTCATCGCCGACGACGAGAATCTCATGCGAGCGGGCATCCGGCTCATCCTCGCCAACGCGCCGGACGTCGAGGTGGTGGCAGAGGTTCCGGACGGCGGGGCAGCGGTCCGGGCCTGCCGGGAGCACGTCGTCGACGTGGCGCTGCTCGACATCCAGATGCCGGGAGGCGACGGGCTCGGCGCGGTCGAGGACATCGCCCGCGAGTCGCCGCACACCAACGTCATCATGCTCACCGCCTTCGGTGAAGACGGTCACGTGGCGCGAGCGTTGCGCGCGGGTGCGAAGGGGTTCCTGCTCAAGGACACCGGGCCCAGCGAGCTGATCCGGGCTGTGCGGCTGGCGGCCGAGGGCGAATCGATCCTGGCTCCGCAGATCACCCGCCGACTCATCGAGCGCCACCTCCGCTCGGGCTCGGACCGGACCGCGGCGGCGCGGTGCAAGACCGACCAGCTCGCCGAAGCCGAATGTGATGTGCTGCGCCTGGTCGGTTTCGGGCTGTCGAACGCGGAGATCGCGCGCGATCTCTACATCAGCGCGGGCACGGTGAAGGCGCATCTGAGCCGTGTCCTCACCAAGCTCGATTGCGCGAACCGGGTCCAGGCCGCGATCGTGGCCCACGACGCCGGTTTGCTCACCGATCGGCCGTGATCAGCTGATCGCCAGCGAGACGATCAACACCGCCAGTCCGATGAGGATCGGGAAGACTGCTAGCAGGCCGAGGCAACCCGCCCCGATCACGCGAGGCCAGGTGAGCGCCTCCGCGGCGAGCGGTTCCGGCGGCAGTTCCGGCAATCCCGGAGGACCAGTCAGGTCGGCGACGGCCGGATGGGTGGGAAGACCCGCTACGACGCGGAAACCGCCTTCGGGAGTCGGTCCGCTGTGGAAGGCCCCGTCGAGCAGTGCGATCCGCTCATCCAGCCCGACGAGCCCGCTCCGCGTGCCGGGAATCCGCGGCCCGTCGCCCTGCGCAGGGCCGTTGGTCACGCGGATGTCCACGCGGTCGTTCCCGACGCCGACCTCCACGCCGGTGCGCGCGGTCGAGGCGTGCTTGTGGACGTTGGTCAACCCTTCGCGCACCACGCGGTGCACTGTGCGGCGAGTGCGCGGATCCGCGTGGTCGAGGTCGGTCCCGGTCCACCTCAGGTCGACCTCGATGCCCGCTGCCCTGGACTCCGCAACGAGATCCTCGACATCGGCGCGAGTTCCGATGCGATCGTCGGAACTCAGATCGGAATCCTCGGCCCCGCGCAGAACTCCCAGGATCTCGCGAAGCTCGGACAACGCGCTCCCAGCCGTGGTGCGGAGCAGCTCGGCCTGGCCGCTCAACTCGGGCGCATCGTTGGCGGCGCTGAGCTCGAGCGCCCCAGCGTGGATCGAGATCAGGCTCAGCCGGTGCCCGAGCATGTCGTGCATCTCGCTGGCGATGTGCGAGCGTTCCTCCACTCGAGCCTTGGCCGCGGTGAGCAGCTGCGCCCGTTCCAGGTACTCGTTGCGCTCCTGGAGCAGTCGGACCCGTGGGCGTCGGTGGCCAACGATCGCCCCGACGACGGTGGGCAGCACCAGCAGGAGCACGGCGCTCACCGCGTATCCGGCGACCACTTCACCGACTCCGTCGGCGGAACCGAACGCGAACACGAGCGCGAAGTCCACGACGGCGGTCGCCAGCACTGCGAACCACAGGCGGCGAGCTGGTGCGATCCGGCGGGTAGCAGCGAAGGTGATGGCGGGAAGGACCGCCGCTGCCCAGAAGTTGGAACTGGCGAACACCGGCGCCGTGGCCACCAACGTCGTGACCGGCCACCGCCGGCAAGCCGGAACCAGCAATGCGGTCCAGCACGCGACAGCGACCGTGACGGTGATGTGCCCGGACGGCATCAGGAACTCCGGAACCGGAACAAGACCCAGGGCGAGCACCATCACGGACAGAACGGCCTCGCGAACGAGCAGCCGCCGCGGCGTCGTGCGCACCTCGACCGCCAAGCTGGAGACCGCGCTGCTCAACCGTTCGGCAATCGCGACCAACTACCTCACCTCGGGCTGCTTGACGGTGCCGATCTTGGTGAAGTTTATGCGCTTATGCTTGGCTGGATGGCTGCGGGGCATCGGCCCGGAAACCACGGCGACCGCGTTCACGAGGTCCGATCTTGCCTGAAACCGGCTTCCTTCCCGACCGCGTGCTTCAGTCGAAACGCCGCCAATTTCAGGCAAAACTGCCGCCTAACCCGCACCGCGACGATGCTGGTCAGGCCCCCAAGGCCGATTCCCGGCGCTGCGCCGAGGGATCCGCGTCGGCGACCTCGGGAGCGAAGTGGCAGTGCGAGACGTGCCCTTCGCCCAGGTCGTGTCCTGCCGGAACCGTGGTCGAACAGTCCGGACGGGCCATCCAGCAGCGGGTGTGGAACGGGCAGCCGGGTGGTGGGGCGATCGGGGACGGCGGGTCGCCTTCGAGGACGATGCGCTCCTGCTCCGGTTCGTCGTCGAAGCCGGGGCGGGGGATCGCCGAGAGCAGCGCCCGGGTGTACGGGTGCGCGGTCCGGTCGTAGACCGCGTCGCAGTCGCCTTCCTCGACCACCCTGCCCAGGTACATCGTTGCGATGCGGTCGCAGAAGTGGCGCACCACGTCGAGGTCGTGCGCGATGAACAGGACGGTCAGCGACAGCTCGCGCTGGAGTTCGGCGAGCAGGTTGAGGACCTGTGCGCGCACCGAGACGTCGAGCGCTGACACCGGTTCGTCGCAGATCAGCACCTCCGGGTTCAGCGCGATGCCGCGAGCGATGCCGATGCGTTGGCGCTGGCCGCCGGAGAACTCGTGCGGATAGCGGTCGAGGTGGTCCGGGCGGAGGCCGACCTGTTCGAGGAGCTGCTCCAGCCTTCGTCGCAGGCCTGATTCGGGCACCGCGTCGCGGTGGATCCGGAACGGTTCGGCCAGGATCGATCCGACCGTCTTGCGCGGGTTGAGCGAGGCGTAGGGGTCCTGGAAGACCATCTGGATGTTGCGCCGCATCTGGCTCTGCTCCGAGCCTTTCGCGCGGTGGACGTCGATGCCCCGGTAGCGGACTTGCCCGCTGGTGGGCTTCTCCAGGGCGGTGAGCAGTCGTGTCAGCGTGGACTTGCCGCAGCCGGATTCGCCTACGATGCCCAGCGCTTCGCCCTTGCGCAGCTGCAGGCTCACCCCGTCGACGGCTTTGACGGTGGCCGAGCCGAGGCCGAATCGACCGCCGCCGCGCTTGCGGTAGTGCTTGGTGACGTCCTGGACTTCGAGGATGTGCTGCTCGGTCACGACGAGACCTCCGACCAGAAGTGGCACCGGGTCTGCCTGCCGTCTTCCAGCAGCAACAGCTCCGGTTCGACCGATGCGCAGTGCTCCCGCGCGATGTCGCAACGCGGGTGGAAGCGGCAGCCCGCCGGGCGATCGGTGAGGCTCGGCGGCAGGCCACCGATCGCGGGCAGCGGGCCGCCGCGGTGCGAGCGCTGCGGGATGGAGGCGACCAGCCCCTGGCTGTACGGGTGGACCGGCGAGGTGAACAGCTCGCGGATCGGCCCGTGCTCGACGACCCGTCCGGCGTACATCACCAGCGCGCGGTCGGCCATCCGGGACGCGACGCCGAGGTCGTGGGTGATCAGCACCAGCGCGAGACCTCGTTCGGCCTGCTGCTCGGCGAGCAGGTCGAGGATCTGGGCCTGCACGGTCACGTCCAGCGCCGTGGTGGGCTCATCGGCGATGACGACCTCCGGGTCCAGCGCCAGTGCCATCGCGATGAGGATGCGCTGGCGCATGCCGCCGGAGAACTGGTGCGGAAAGTCACCGGCGCGGCTGGCCGCCGCGGGGATCCGCACCCGGTCCATCATCTCCACGGCCTGCCGCCACGCCTCCCGACGAGACGCGCCGCGGTGCAGCCGGTACATCTCGCCGATCTGCTTGGCCACCGGCTGCACCGGGTTCAGCGCGGTGAGCGCGTCCTGGAAGATCAGCGACACGCGAGATCCCGCTACCGCGCGCCGCTGACGGTCGGAGAGCGTGAGCAGGTCCTGGCCGCCGAGTTCGACGGTGCCGCCGACGACTTCGGCAGGCGGGGTGTCGAGGATCCCCATGATCGCCTGCGCGGTGACGCTCTTGCCCGAGCCCGATTCACCGAGCACAGCGAGGGTTTCGCCCGCGCCCATGCTGAAGCTGACGTCCTGCACGGCGTGCAACCGTCCGGCAGGCGTGTGGAAGTCGACGCTGAGGCCGCGCACGTCGAGAACCGCGGCCTCGTCCTGGTGCGGTGCGTTCACGAGTGCTTTCCCTTCGGGTCGAGGGCTTCCCGCAGGCTGTCGCCGAGGACCACGAACGCCAGCACGGCGCCGGTCAGGAACAGCGCGGGGTAGAGCAGCAGGTGCGGGCTGGCCTGCCACTGCGCTTGGGCGGTGGACAGCTGCAGCCCCCACGAGATCGCGGGCGGCTGGAGCCCGATGCCGAGGAAGGTCAGCGCTGCCTCGGCGGCGATGATTCCGCCGATCTCCAGGGTTTTCAGCACGATCAGCGAGGTCAGCGCGTTCGGCGCGATGTGCGTGCCGATGATGCGCAGGTGGCCTCCACCGAGCACGCGCGCGGCCTGCACGTACTCCAGGTTGCGGACCTTGAGCACCGAGCCGCGCATGTAGCGCATGCCGCCGGGCCAGCTGAAGACGATCAGCACCAGGCTCACCGTCCAGATCGTGCGGTCCTCGAACATGTTGAGCACCACGATCGCGGCGATGATCATCGGCAGCCCGAACACCACGTCGGCGATCCGCGACACCACGCCGTCGACGATGCCGCCGAAGTAACCGGCCAGCGCGCCGAGCACCGCCGCCACGACGAACGTCGCCGCCGTGACGAGCAGGCCGATCGCGATCGACGGCCGGGCACCGTGCACGACGTTGGCGAAGTAGTCGCAGCCCTGCATGTCGAAGCCGAACGGATGGCCCGGAGCTGGGCCCGCGCCGCTGAGCCGAAGCTCGCAGTGCATCGGATCGGCGGAGGTGAACAGGCTCGGCCAGACCGCCATCAGCACGTAACCGGCGGCGATCAGCGCGGCCACCACGAACAGCGGGGCGCGCAGCGGTTTCGGCAGCCGCCCGACCACGGTGAGCCTGCGGCGGGGCGCGGTCGTGGCGGCGGGGGAGAGGTCGGTTCGGTCAGCCATTGCGCACCCTCGGGTCGATGATTCCGTAGCTGATGTCCACGAGCAGGTTGACCAGCAGGTAGATCAGGATGATGAAGGTGGCCACGCCGACCACGATCGTGCCCTGCTGGGTCTGCACCGCCTGCACCAGCAGCCCGCCGATGCCGGGCAGGTTGAACACGCTCTCGACGATCACGGCGCCGCCGAGCATCGCCGCCAGGCTGAGCCCGAGGTAGGTGACCACCGGGATCATCGAGTTGCGCAGCGCGTGCCCCCACACGACGCGGCCCGGCGAGGCGCCCTTGGCCCGCGCGGTCCGGATGAACTCGGCGCTCATCGTGTCGACCAGGCTCGACCTGGTCAGCCGTGCGAGCGGTGCGGCGGCTTCCAGCGCCACCACCAGCGCCGGGAGGATGAAGCTCACCGGCCAGCCCTCGGCGATACCGGCGATCGGGAACAGCTGCAGCTTCAACCCGAACAGCAGCTGCACCATGAACGCGATCACGAACCCGGGCAGCGCCACGAACAGCACGGTGAAGGCCAGGGCCAGGTGGTCGCCGGCGCGGCCGCGGTGCAGCGCGCCGAAGATCCCGACCCCGAGGCCGATCACCAGCTTGAGCACCCAGGCGGTCAGCGCCAGCTGCAGCGTCGTCGGCCACCGCTCGGCGATCATCTCCAGCACCGGGCGGTCGAAGAAGTCGGTGCCGAAGTCGCCGCGCAGCAAACCGCCCATGTACAGCAGGTATTGGGTGATCAGCGGTTCGTCGAGGTGGTAGCGCTCGCGCAGGGCCTCCACTGCGGAGGGTGGCAGCGGCCGGTCGCCGGCCAGCGCGGCGACCGGGTCGCCGGGCATCGCGTAGACCAGCGCGAAGATCAGGAACGTCACGCCGAACAGCACCGGCAGCATCGCCGCGATGCGGCGGACGAGGTATCCGAGCATGGTCGGCCTCACTCCTCGCGGCCGGGGCCGCACTTGAACGCGGTCAGGTAGTACTGCAGGTCGCCGCCGAGCGTTTCCGGTGTGGCGCACGGCGTGTGCGCGGCGTAGATGGCCGGGTAGTAGAGCGGAATCGAGGGCATGTCGGCGAGGATCAGGTCCTCGGCGCGTTGCCAGAGCTTTGCCGCCTGTTGCTCGTCACCGCTGCCCAGGGCCTGGTTGATCAGTTCGTCGGCGCGCGGGTTGTCGTACTGGGTGTACTCGTTGCCGTCGCCGCCTTCGCGGAACATGCCCAGGTACTGGTCGGGGCTGGGGTAGATGTCGCCCCACAGGCTCAGCGTCGGGCCGGTCAGCGTTCCGTCGCTCTGCGCCTGCTTGAGCTGGGCGGGCAGCACCGGCTTCAACCGGACGTCGGCGCCCAGCTCCTGCCGCAGTGCGTTGGCGATGGCCAGGGCGACCTGCGACATCTCGGTGCCGCCACCGCCGCCGGTGTTGGAGTACCAGATGGCCACCGGCTCCCGGAACCCACCGGCCTCCGCCACGAGCTGGCGCGCCCGCTCCGGGTCGAACCGGCAGTCCTCGCAGGCGTCGGCCCGGTAGGCCGGACCGACCGCGCTGACCAGCAGGGAACGCGCGGGCGTCGCCGAACCGCGCATCAGCGCCCCGGCCATCGCGTCGCGGTCGATCGACAGCGAAATCGCCTTGCGCAGCCGCGGATCGTGCAGCGACTCGACGTAGTCGGGCACCAGCATCTGGGTGATCTGCCGCTGCTGCGGGATCGTGAACAGGCCGGAGTCGCCGAGCTGGTTGCGGGCGTCTTGGAGCAGGCCACCGGGCATGTTGCGCAGCACGTCGAGCTGCCCGGCCTGCACGTCGCGGTAGGCGGTGTCCTGCGACTGGTAGATCTTGAAGTGGATCTCCTCGGCCGCGTCCGGCGGCAGCTCGCCCTGGTAGTCGTGCCAGCGCTCGAGCACGACCTTCTCGTTGCGGTCCCAGCGGACGAAGCGGTAGGGGCCGTTGCCGATCGGTGCCTGCGAGTAGCCGGTCGGATCGGCCAGGCCCTCCTTCGGGATCGGGCACGCGCTGTAGGAGGCGATGATCTCCGGGAAGTCGTAGTTGGGCTGGGTGAGCGTGACCCGCAGGGTCAGCTCGTCGAGCACCTCCAGCCCGCGCAGCGTGTCGTGCTTCGGCTCGTCCTCGTTGAGCTCGTCGTAGCCGTCGATGGCGCTGAAGGTCGAGCTCGCCTTGTAGGCGTTGGGCCCGTAGGAGACGGCGTTCCAGGTGTCGGCGTAGGTCTGCGCGCTGATCGGTTCGCCGTTCTGGAACTTCCGGTCGGCACGCAGCTTGATCGTCCACACTCGACCGTCGGCGGTGTCGATGCGTTCCGCGCCGCGCATCCGGATGTCGCCGGCATCGGCGAAACCGAGCCCGATCAGCGGTTCGCACAGTCCCATGTAGACCTGGCTGCCCACGTCCTGCTGCGAGTTCAGCTCATCCGGGTCCGGGTACTGCGAGACCTGCAGCACCCGCGCGCTGCCGGTGTCGTGCGCGCCGCAGCCCGCCAGCAGCGCCAGGCACATCCCGGCAGCGAGCACCAGCCGCTTCCGGAGCTTCTGGGCCATCTGTTGCTCTCCCTTGCTCAGACAACGAGCTTGCGCATGTGTGCTCGTTAATCCGATTTATCGAGCAACTTCATGCAAGTTGGGACATTATTAACGTGCCTCGTGGCGGCTGTCACTACCCAGATCCGCATCGGCCGGAAGCTGGTTCGTTCCCGTGGCATCTCGTGTCCGAAGTGTCACGGATGGCTTTTTCCTGGTGATCGCTTTACTGGCTCGTGTGATGCCGAGATGATTGCTAGTGATTGATGTGATCCTTGTTGAATCACTTTTGTGCATCTAGTCTGGCGAGGTGGCGCGCGGAGGACAGTGCTCGCCGCGGAGATCGACGGTCTTGGAGGGCTTTGATGGCGACTGGCGGATACCTCGTGGACAGCGAGATCGACAGCCAGCCGGAGTGCTGGCTGCGCGCATCGGAGCTGGCCCAGGAGGTGGCTGGGATGCTGCCCGCGCGTGGTGAGCGGGTTGCGGTGGCCGGGTGCGGCACGTCCTGGTTCATGGCCATGGCCTACGCGGCCCTGCGGGAAGCCACTGGTCAAGGCGTCACGGATGCGTTCCCCGCATCCGAGATGCCGCTCGGCCGGTCCTACGACCGCGTGCTGGTGATCAGCCGCTCGGGCACGACCACGGAGGTGCTCGAACTCCTGCGGCAGCTGAAGGGGACGACTCCCACGGTGGCGATCACCGCCGTGCCCGACGCGCCCATCGCGGAGGTCTGCGACGAGCTGATCGGGCTGGAGTTCGCCGACGAGCAGTCCGTGGTGCAGACGCGGTTCGCGACGACCGCCCTGGCCCTGCTCCGAACTTCGCTCGGTGAGGACCTGACCAGCGCCGTCTCGGATGCGCGCGCTGTGCTGGAGACCGAGCTCGGAGCGCTGCCGGCCAGCGAGCAGATCACCTTCCTGGGGACGGGCTGGACGGTCGGGCTGGCGCACGAGGCGGCGCTGAAGGTCCGGGAGGCCGCTGGTCTGTGGTCGGAGGCCTACCCGGCCATGGAGTACCGGCACGGTCCCATCAGCATCGCCGAACCCGGCCGGACGACCTGGATGTTCGGTGAAGCCCCGACCGGGCTCACCGCGGACATCGCTTCGGCTGGCGCGGAATTCGTCGACAGCGGGCAGCGCGATCCGATGGCGCACCTGGTGCTCGCGCAGCGAGTCGCGGTGGCCGCTGCGGTCGAACGCGAGCTGAACCCGGACCAGCCGCGCAACCTGACGCGGTCGATCATCCTGGACGAGGCGTGAGCCTTCGCGGCCCCGTGATCGGCGTCGACGTGGGAGGGACCGAGACGAAAGCGGTCCTGGTCGACGCCTCGGGGACGGTGTTGGCGCAGCGACGGGGCGCGACACCGCCGCCAGCGCTCGACACGGCCGAGCGGGTGCTGGACCTGACGTGTTCGCTGGTCACCGAGCTGTCCTCGTACGCCGAGCCGGCGGCCGTAGGGCTCGTCGTTCCCGGGATCGTGGACGAATCCCGGGGTGTTGCGGTGTTCTCGGCGAATCTGGGGTGGTCGGACGTTTCGTTCGCCTCGCTGCTCGGGGAGCGGCTCGGACTGCCGGTGGCCTTCGGTCACGACGTCCGGGCCGGGGCTCTGGCCGAACACCGGCTCGGTGCCGCGCGCGATGAGATCGACGCGGTGTTCCTCCCGATCGGCACCGGCATCTCGGCGGCGTACGCGCAGGCCGGTCGGGTGCACGCCGGAGGCGGATACGCCGGGGAGATCGGGCAGGTTCCGATCGGCGGTGATCGGCTGGAGGCAGTGGCCTCCGCTGCCGCGATCAGTCGGCGTTACCAGGAACGGACCGGAAATCCGGTGGCGGGAGCGGCGGACGTTGCGCAGCGGGTCGCCGCTGGGGATCCGGTCGCGACCGCTGTCTGGGACGAGGCAGTCGATGCTCTGGGCAGCGCGCTGATCTGGATCACCGCGCTGCTGGCGCCGGAAGTCGTTGTCGTGGGCGGTGGTCTGTCGCAGGCCGGCCTGTTGCTGTTCGACCCGCTCACCCGCCGCTTGGAAGCGGACTGGAGCCTCCCGCGCACACCGCGAATCGTGCCCGCCGCTCTCGGCGATCGCGCGGGCAGCCTCGGCGCAGCGCTGCTCGCTGCTGAGCTGGTGAACCACAACCACATGGAAAAGGGGTAGCAGCCATGCCTTTGGTCGGCACCGGCAGCGTCGTCGAGGCCGCCGTCCGCGCAGGTCTCGGGGTCGGCGCGTTCAACGTCATCGGGCTGGAACACGCGGACGGCCTGGTGTCCGGCGCGGAACGCGCGGGTGCCCCGGTGGTGCTGCAGATCAGCGAGAACTGCGTGCGCTACCACGGCGCGCTGGAACCGATCGCGCTCGCGACGCTGGCCCGCGCCCGCAAGGCGGAAGTGCCGGTGGCCGTGCACCTGGACCACACCGAGTCCGAAGAACTGGTCGACGAGGCCATCGAGCTCGGGTTCGGCTCGGTCATGTTCGACGCCTCGAAGCAGAGCTACGAGGAGAACGTGGCCCGCACGCGCGCGGTCGCGACCAGGTGCCGCGACGCCGGACTGTGGGTCGAAGCCGAACTGGGCGAGGTCGGCGGAAAGGACGGCGTCCACGCACCGGGCGTCCGCACCGACCCCGGCGAGGCCGCCGACTACGTGGCCGCCACCGGCGTGGACGCGCTGGCCGTGGCAGTCGGTACGTCGCACACGATGGTGACGCGTGATGCCGCGCTCGACTTCGAGCTCATCAAGCGGCTGAACGAGGCACTGGACGTTCCCCTCGTGCTGCACGGGTCTTCGGGTGTTTCCGATGACGATCTCGGCACCGCCATCCACAGTGGAATGACGAAGATCAACATTTCGACGCACCTGAACAAGACGTTCACCGAGTCGGTGCGGGAGGTCCTGGCGGCCAAGCCGAGCCTGGTCGATCCGCGCAAGTACCTCACCGCGGGCCGGGAAGCCCTCGCTGCGGAAACCGCACGCCTGCTCGGAGTCCTGCGCTTCGAAACCGGCTCGGAGCACGGATGATCGTCACCGTCACCCCGAACCCGGCGCTGGACATCAGCTATCGCGTGGAGCGCGCCCGCATCGGCGCCTCCCACCGCGTCCGCAGCGTCCACGAACGCGCCGGCGGCAAGGGGCTCAACGTCAGCAGGGTGCTGCACGACCAGGGCATTGCCACGCTCGTCGCTGCTCCTGTCGGGGGCGCACTTGGCGATGCGGTCCGCGATGACCTCGCCTCAGCGGGGATCGAGCACACCTTGCTGCCGGTGTCCGGACCTACCCGCCGGACCATCGCGGTGATCGCGGAAGAGAACGCTTCGGGAGAGGCGACCCTGTTCAACGAACCCGGCAGTCACCTGCGAGAAGAGGACTGGCAGCGGTTCCGGGAACTCGTCGCCGCGCGGCTGGACGGCACGTCAGCTCTCGTGTGCTCGGGGAGTTTGCCGCCCGGGTGCACTGTGGACAGCTACGCCGAACTGGTCAGGGACGCCCATACCCGTTCGGTGCCAGTAGTGGTCGACGCCACTGGTCCCGCGCTGCTCGCGGCAGCGAGAGCCGGAGCAGACGTCGTCAAGCCCAATGCCGCTGAACTCCGCGAAACCACAGGGCACGACGACCCGCTGACCGGAGCTCAGCAGTTGAGCGAGCACGGCGCGGCAGCCGTGGTCGTCTCCCTCGGCCCGGACGGGATGCTCGCGGTCACCGGTGAAGGCGTCTGGCGCGCAGCGCCCCCCTTCGCGGTGAGCGGCAACCCGACAGGCGCCGGTGACGCAGCAGTCGCGGCGTTGGCTGCTGGCATCGCGCGTCGGGAGACCTGGCCCGATCGTCTGCGCAATGCCGTGGCGTGGTCGGCGGCTGCGGCCGCGGCACCTGTCGCGGGCGCGCTCGACCACCGCATGCTCCACGACATCGCCGACAGCATCAAGATCGAGCGGCAGACGGAGCATCTGCCATCAGGTGAGCGTTCGTGAGCGATACTGACTGATCGATTCGGCGTTCGGCCGAGGAATGGGGGATACCGATGGACCGGCATGCGCGGCTGTCCGCGTTGCTCGACTTGCTCGGGGAACGCGGCAAGGTCTCCGTGGAGGAGATCGCCACCGAGCTCGAGGCCTCCGCGGCCACGGTCCGCCGCGACCTCGACCACCTCGCGGAGCAGCAGCTGCTGACCCGAACCCGCGGCGGAGCCGTCGCGCAGAACATCGCCTACGACCTGCCGCTGCGCTACAAGGCCGCCCGCAACGCCCGGGAGAAGGAGCGCATCGCCCGAGCAGCGGCGGCGATGGTCGCCCCCGGCGCGGTGGTCGGAGTCAACGGCGGCACGACGACGACCGAGATCGCACGCAGCCTGGTGGCCCGCGCGGACCTCGGCGACAGCGGCACTTCGCTGACCATCGTCACCAACGCCCTGAACATCGCCAACGAGCTCGTCGTGCGACCCCAGGTGAAGACGGTGGTCACGGGAGGCGTGGCGCGACCGCAGTCCTTCGAGCTCACCGGCCCGCTCGGTACCCATCTGCTCCAGGAGATCACCCTCGACATCGTGTTCCTCGGCGTCGACGCGGTCGACCCGACCCGCGGCGCGTTCGCGCACAACGAGGGCGAAGCGAACATCAACCGCCTCATGACCGAACGAGCCGACCAGGTGGTCGTCGTCGCCGACAGCTCCAAGCTCGGCCGCACGGCCTTCGCCCACATCTGCTCGACGGATTCGATCGACATGCTCCTGACCGACTCCACAGCGCCCGACGAACTCATCGAGCGCTTCGACGCCGAAGGAGTCCCGGTCAGAGCGGTTTGACCGCCCTGCCTGACCGGGAACGTTTGCCAGGTTGCGGTTTCGCCTGGATATTCTGCGCCTCGTGATCAACTCGGGTGCGATCTCCGACGACGCCGAGGTAGCCGTAGCCGCAGCACGTGCAGGCGCGGACGTCGTGCGCGACCGGTACGGCCAACTGCTCACCCGCATCGACAAGGGCGCCGGGGACTTCGCCACGGCCGCCGATGTGGAGGCCGAGAAGGCCATCCTCGACGTCATCCGTGCCGCGCGACCCGATGATGCGGTGCTCGGCGAAGAGAGCGGGCGCCAAGGGGCGATGGACGCCACGCGCCAGTGGATGGTGGATCCCCTGTGCGGCACGCTGAACTACGCCGTCGGCAACATGCTCGTGGCCGTCAACGTGGCGCTGCGCAACGGGCCGGCGGCGGTGGCTGACCCGTTCAGCGGCGAGGTCTTCTTCACCGATGGGGAGACCGCCTGGCTGCGGAACGGCGGGGCCAGCACAGTGGTGACGCCCGACCCCGCAACCGGTCTGGTGGATGTCAACCTCGATCCGCCGTTTCCGAGCGCGCCGGGCTTCCGAGCCGTGGATCTGTTGGGCCACCCGGGATTCGTCGAACGGTTCCGCCCGCGAGTCGTATCCACGACGCTGGCACTGACCTGGGGCGCGGCGGGCAAGCGAGCCGCGTACGTCACCGACGGCGGTGACCTGTCCGGCAGCGTGCACTTCGCTGCCGGCATCGCGGGCTGCCGCGCCGCAGGCTGCGTCATCACGGGGATCGACGGGGTACCGATCTCAGCGTCAGGTCGAGGGCTCGTGGTTGCCGCCGACGCCGAGACCCACAGGTCGCTGATGTCGATGATCCGCAGCTAGCGCTCGAGCGTCAGTCGATCTGGGTTGGTTCCTGCGGGCGAGACGTCAGGTAGGTCATGGCCATCGCGGTCGTTGCCTCCGCCCAGGTCTGCCACGACAGGCCGTCCGGCCAGGAGTGGCAGGTGGCGGCCCGGTGCACGCAAGAGCCGATGATGCTGCGCGCGGCGAACTGCGCAGCGTTCCGCGGATCGCGCTGTGCGATGTCGTCCAGGTAGGGCTCAGCGGATTCGACGAGTGCGCGCTGAATCGTCTCGAGCGCTTGAAGGCCGCGTTCGACGCCTTCCGCCGGCTGGCCGCTGAGCAGCTCCGGGAAGGCCCGGGTGTGGCCGGAGAAGGTGTGCGCCATCGCGTTGGTGAAGGCACCGATGGTGCCGCGGAGGCCGGGGGAGGCCGCGCGGAGTGCTTCGGCGACACCGGTTTCCAGCCGTTCGAGCAGGTCGTCCTTCACGGCTTTGAGGAGATGTTCCTTGCCGGTGAAGCGGCGGTAGATCGCTCCGACCGACACGCCTGCGTGCTCGGCGACCGCTGCGACGGTGAACTCGTCGATGCCGCCGGTGCTCAGGACGTGCTCAGCGGAGGTCAGCACCTTCTGCAGGGATTCCCGGCTGCGGGCCTGCTGTGGGGGACGGAAGCCGGGCTCGGCGTGCTGAGCGCTCACTTCCCGGACGTTACCGCTCGCAGTGAGGGGTGCGGACCACCGGCCAAATGCGAATGGTAATTTTCGTTCGCATTTGATCCGGCACTGCGGCGGGAGTGAGTCCAGAGCATGGTCAACATCGAGGTTCGCGGCGCCTACGTCGACTTCCCGATCTTCGACGCCAAGACGCGATCGCTGAAGAAGAAGGTCCTCGGCAAAGTCGGTGGTCGGATCGGCACCGGGGCGAAGGTGCCGATCATCGAGGCGTTGCACGACATCACGCTGTCGCTGACCGACGGCGACCGGGTTGCCCTGGTCGGGCACAACGGAGCGGGCAAGTCGACCTTGTTGCGCCTGCTGTCGGGCATCTACGAGCCCACGCGCGGGACCGCCCGGATCGAGGGGAGGGTAGCGCCGGTCTTCGACCTGGGCGTCGGGATGGATCCGGAGGTCTCCGGCTACGAGAACATCATCGTCCGCGGCCTGTTCCTCGGGATGACCCGTCGGCAGATGCAGGAGCGGGCCGATGACATCGCGGAGTTCACCGAACTCGGCGACTACCTGCACATGCCGCTGCGGACGTACTCCGCGGGCATGCGGGTTCGGCTGGCGCTCGGCGTGGTCACCACGATCGACCCGGAGATCCTGATCCTCGACGAAGGCCTGGGAGCGGTCGACGCCGCCTTCATCGCCAAAGCTCGGCGGCGCATGGTGGACTTGGTCGATCGATCAGGTCTGCTGGTGTTCGCATCGCACGCCGACGAACTCCTGCTGGAGTTGTGCACCACGGCGATCTGGATGGACGAAGGCCGGATCCGAATGCGCGGCTCGGTGCGCGAGGTGCTCACCGCCTACAAGGGCCACGAGCCGCACGTCTTTCCGGCACCGAATGAGCGAGGACCGCAAGCTATACCTTCGGAGTCGTCGCCTCCGGAGGCGACGCAGTGTTCGCCTTCGATTCCGGCGCCTGAGTGAGGAATCGCGACGCTCAAGGACTTGGCAGATGACGAAGCCCACGCCACAGGTACGGGGCTTCGTCATCTGCTGAACGCGGTTCAGGCGAGCAATTCGCGGGCGTCCGCCCACATGCGCTCGATGATTTCTCCCGCGGGTGCCGTGGTGGCGAGGGCTGCGCTCTGGCCGGCCCAGCTGTTGGCGCGGTCGACTCCGGCGCCGCCCCGGCGCCACTGGCCCACCAGTCGCCGCTGGTCGGGGTAGGGGGCGGGCAGGGGGGCTTCGTCGCTGGTCCACGCCTCCACGAACTGCGTCGGCACCGCGCGTCCGAGGCGGCCGGTGTATGCGCGGGTGGTGATCGTCTGCTCCGGCGACAGCCCTTCCATGGCGGCGGACCAGGCTGCGTCGATGCCGGCCTCGGGGGAGCGCAGCAGCGCGGTTCCCACCTGGACCGCGCTCGCGCCGAGGGTCAGTGCGGCCGCCACACCACGGCCGTCGGTGATTCCACCAGCGGCGATGATGGGAATCTGCAGCCGGTCGGCCAGGTAGGGCAGCAGGGCGAAAAGGCCGACGTTGGTCTGCTCGGCGGTCTGCGGCTCGAAGCTGCCCCGGTGTCCGCCGGCCTCCATGCCTTGGGCGACGACGGCGTCAGCACCGGCTTCCTGGGCGGCCAGCGCATCGGCGATGTTGGTCACGCAGGCGAACCACGCGATGCCCTCCCGGTGCAGCCGCTCGACGTAATCGGGCTCGAACAGCCCCATGATCGACGAGATGACCGCAGGTCGGGCGGCCAGCATCGCCTCGCACTGCTCGGCGAAGACTGGACCGGGCCTTGCGGCCTCGCCGGCCTCGCCGAACCGGTTCAGGAACTGCTCGGCTGCCTGCAGTCGTTCCGGTGCGTCGACCGACTCGTCCGGGATCCAGGTGTTGAGCTGGCACGGGCCGTTCGTCCCCGCGCGGAACTCCTTCATCCAGCTGTTGATGCGTTCCGGCTGGTCGAGCACCACGCCGTTCGCGCCGAGCCCGCCGGCTTCGGCCACCGCGATCGCCAGCGCGGGCGGGCAGGCGCCGGCCATCGGTGCTTCCAGGATCGGCACCCGCAGACCGAAGCGCGCGCAGAAGTCCTGAACCCGTTGCTGCACTTGCTGTCCCGCCACCACTGCTCTCCCAGCTGTTGATCCAAGTCTCAGTGCCTGTTTTTGATCTTGTGCTTTTGATGCGCCGCCAGGCGCATCGCCCACCCTCGGCGCTGGCGCCGCCGCGGGTTCTCAGCGTTCGCCTGGCGAGGACGGCCCCGACGCCGTGTATTTGGCATACATGAGTCAGGGCACCCGCAGTCCAGACGGACGCTGAGAACCCGCTACCGGCACCGCCACGCAAAACGAGTTCAAAAACAGGTTCTCAGGTGCAAGGAGGACGTTAGGCTGCACCTGCCATCGTGTCCAACGATGAGTGAGCTGCCATCGCCACAGGCGAACACTCGAGCTCAGGGAGAACGCGTGGAGTTGTCGGACCTGCGGATCTTCGTCGCGGTGGCGCGCACCGGCGGCATCACGCGCGCGGCCGCGGAACTGCACACCGTTCAGTCCAGCATCAGCGCGCGCGTGGCCGGGCTGGAACGAGAGCTCGGAGCGACCCTCCTCCGGCGGCATGCTCGCGGCGTCGCCCTGACCTCGGCAGGGGAGCAGTTGCTCGACTACGCCCGGCGGATCACCTCGCTCGCCGACGAGGCCGCCCGCGTCGTTCGGGACGAGACGCCCAGCGGCCCGTTGCGGATCGGAGCGATGGACTCCACGGCCGGACTCCGGCTGCCACCCGTCCTCGAGTCCTACACCGCGGCCTGGCCGGACGTCGACCTCTCCGTGCTCACCGGGCCCACCGATTCGCTGGTGGTCATGGTCAAGGAACACGCCTTGGACGGAGCGCTCGTCGCGGGACCCATGAACGACGGAGACCTGCACGAGGACGAGGTCTTCACCGAGGAGATGGCGGTCGTCACCGCAGTGCGGCACCGCGAACTCGACGACGCCCTGCGCAGCCCCAGCGGTGCCCGGCTGCTCGTCTTCCGCGCGGGTTGCGCCTACCGGCGCAGCCTCGAAGCCGTTGCCAGGTCACGCGGTGTGGAACCGAAGGTCCTCGACTACGGCACCGTCGAAGGAATCCTCGGCTGCGTCGCCGCCGGCCTCGGGATCACGATGATGCCCCGCGAGGTGGTCGAGCGCTCCGAACTGCGCCACCGACTCCGCATGCACCAACCGGCACCTGCCGACGCGAAATCCGCGACCGTGTTCGTGCACCGCCGCGACGCGCACGTCACCACGGCGCTGGCGGAATTCCTCCGGCATCTGCACGAAACCAGCCGCACAGCACCGGAACTGGTCGCGCTGAACGAATGACGTTCAGGAAAGGTCTCGTCGCATTTCGGTGTGCGCGGTGGAGCTGCGGACGACGAGTTCGCTGGGGAATTGCCCCTCCCGGGCTGCGGCCTGCAACTCGCCCCCCGAGGGCTCGTCGGTGTCGAGAACGTCGGCTCCGGCGTGCCCGGACCGGTGTTCGCGGGCTTGACTCGTCGACCTCCTCCGATACGCTCAAGCGCTCAAGCAAGCGTTTGGTTTTGAACTCGCGCGGTCGGCCGACAGGCTGGGACTGGGAGCGGTTGCATGACCAACGAGAAGGTGGCCGGCCGGGTCGCGGTGGTCACCGGCGCGAGCCGGGGCGCGGGCAAGGGAATCGCGCTGGCGCTGGGCGAAACCGGAGCCGCGGTCTACGTCACCGGCCGGACCGAGCAGGAGGGTGATTCGGCGCTGCCGGGCACGGTCTTCGCCACCGCCGAGGAGATCGACCGCCGGGGCGGTACCGGAGTGCCGGTGGTCTGCGATCACCGCGACGACACCCAGGTCGAGGCGCTGTTCGAGCGGGTGCGGTCGGAGCGCGGCAGGCTGGACGTGCTGGTCAACAACGCGTTCATCGTGCCGGACCAGCTGGCGAACCCGGGGCCGTTCTGGTCCAAACCGCTGGCGCTGCAGGAGATGTTCGACGTCGGGCTGCGCTCCAGCTACGTGTCCGGTTACTACGGCGCGCCGCTGCTCGCCGCCACCGGTGGTGGTCTGCTGGTCAACACCTCGTCCTTCGGCGGCACCTGCTACATGCACGGCCCGGCCTACGGGTCGGTGAAGGCGGGTGCGGACAAGATGGCGCACGACATGGCGGTGGACCTCGAACCGTTCGACGTGGCCGCGGTGTCGATCTGGATGGGACTGCTGCGCACCGAGCGCACCGAGGCGGCGTTGAACGCCGACCCCGAGCGCTACGGCGAACTGACCGCGATGGCCGAATCGCCGGAGTACACCGGACGGGTCATCGCCGCGCTCGCCGCGCACCCGGACCGGATGAAGTGGTCGGGGAAGGTGCTGGTCGGTGCCGAGATCGGTGCGGAACTCGGTGTGGTCGACGTGGACGGCAAGGCCCCGGCCTCGCACCGGCAGTTCCTCGGTTCTCCGGTCGAGTACAGCCAAGCCGTGGTGGATTGAGGTGGGAGAGATGTCCGACGAGGTGGACGTGCGCGACCTCGCTCGCAGGGTTGCGCGCCTGGAAGCGATCCAGCAGATCGAACGCCTGAAGTACCGGTACTGGCGCGCCTGCGACAGCAAGGATCCCGACGCTTTCCGGGAGTGCTTCGTGCGCGACGGCGCGGAGATCGACTACGGCCCGCTCGGCGGCTTCGAGGGCCGCGAGAAGCTGGTCGAGCTCTACAGCCACCTGGCCCTGCGGCGGGACGGTGACCGCTGGCTCTACAACGACATCCACCAGGGCGTCCACCCGGACATCGAGCTGGTCGACGCCGGGACCGCGGTCGGCAGCTGGACCTTCTGGTTCATGCGGGTCAACCTCGTCGACGGCGTCATCGAGCAGAACTCGCTGGAGTACCGCGACCGGTACGTGGTCGAGGACGGCGAGTGGAAGATCCAGCGTTCGCAGGTCATCCCGTTGACCGGGGTGACCTTCCCGATCCCCGAAGGTGCGAACGTGGCTCCCGGACCGGAGGTGCCGAGATGATGAAGCACGGGATCGCGCTGTTCACCAGCGACCGCGGCATCAGTCCGGCGGCCGCCGCTCGCGCCGCCGAAGAGCGCGGCTTCCACACCTTCTACGTGCCCGAGCACACGCACATCCCGATCCGCCGGGAGGCGGCGCACCCGGGTACCGGGGGCGCGGATCTGCCGGACGACCGGTACCTGCGCACCCTCGACCCGTGGGTGGCGCTGGCGACCGCGTGCAGCGCGACGTCGACCATCGGCCTGGCCACCTCGGTCGCGCTGCCGGTGGAGTCCGACCCGATCACCCTGGCCAAGGCGATCGCGTCGCTGGACCACCTTTCGGGCGGCCGGGTCACGCTCGGCGCCGGATTCGGTTGGAACCTCGACGAGTTGGCGGACCACGGCATCGATCCGACCCGCCGACGCACCGCACTGCGCGAGTACCTGGAAGCGATGAACGCGCTGTGGACGATGGACGAGGCGGAGTACTCGGGCGAGTTCGTGAGCTTCGAGAAGTGCTGGGCCTGGCCGAAACCGGTTCAGCAGCACATCCCGGTCCTGATCGGCGCGCAAGCGGGCCCCAAGACGTTCCGCTGGATATCCCGCCACGCGGACGGCTGGATCACCACGCCCCTGGACCAGAACCTGGACGACCAGGCCCATCGCCTCCAGGACGCCTGGACAGCGGAAGGTCGCGAAGACGCCCCGGAAATCCACACGCCCCGGCAAGCGAAGTCCTCCGCTACCTCGACAAGCTCTCCGCCCGCTTCGCGCTGTAACTCCCGCTTGGAATCGTCCACTTCGCCGGAAGGATCGGGGAACGATGTTGTCACTGCAGGAGATCTCGGACCGGATGGAGATCCAGGACCTCATGGTCCGCTATTGCCACGCCGTCGACACCCGGCAGTGGGACCTCCTCGACGAGGTGTTCACCGAGGACGCGCTGATCGACTACACCACCATGGGTGGAGCGCGCGGAAACCTCGTGCAGATCAAGGAGTTCCTGGCCTCGGTCATGCCCGGCTTCTCGGCGTTCCAGCACCTGATCGCCAACTCCTCGATCGCGGTCGACAGTGACACGGCGACCGGCCGCACGATGTGCCACAACCCGCTGGTGCTGCCCGACGACGGCGTGCTGCATTGCGGGTTCTGGTACATCGACACGTTCGTCCGCGTGGACGGGGCCTGGCGCATCGCGGAACGAGTCGAGGAGAAGTCCTACACCTGCACCGTCCCGGCGCCCCGACCCATCGACTGACGGTGACTGTTCTCGCGCTGTGGGAATCGGCGTTGTTGCGCGGTTTCCCCGTCGCTTGACTGCTGTTCAGCCAGCGCGGGATCGCTCTCCAGCACTGGCGTCCATCCACCGCCGCTCTTCTGGCCGGTTAGAAGAGGAGTTCGTGATGACGCGGGCAGCAGAGAACAAGTACGTGCACATGGCCACGTCCTTCCCGGATCCGCCCGCGCAGGCGCCCGAAGTCCTACGCGGGATCAAGGCCCAGCGCGGGAACGTCCTGCGCTGCAAGGGCCCCAAGCAGGAGACCATCCTGCGGATGCTCGAGAACAACATGGAGGTCGCCGAACATCCCGAACGGCTCGTCGTCTACGGCGGCATCGGCAAGGCCGCCCGGAACTGGGAGTCCTACCACGCCATCGTCGAGGCCCTGAAGCAACTCGAAAACGACGAGACGCTGGTCGTGCAGTCGGGCATGCCGGTGGCCGTCTTCCAGACGCACGATCTCGCGCCGCGGGTGGTCATGGCCACCACCAACTTCGTGCGCCCCAGCTGGCAGCGCTTCTACCAGCTGGAGGACCAGAACCTCACGATCTTCGCCCAGTACACCGCCGCCCCCTGGGAGTACATCGGCACGCAGGGAGTCATCCAGGGCACCTTCGAAACCCTCCGATCCGTCGCATCCGTCCACCTGGACGGGTCCTGGGAGGGCAAGATCCTGCTGTGCGCCGGAATGGGCGGTATGGGTGGTAACCAGCCCCGTGCCATGACCATGCTCGGTGGTGTGGCGGTGTGCGCCGACGTCGACGAGCGCATCATCAACAACCGCATCCGGATCGGCTACTGCGACGTTCTCGCCGACTCCATCCCGGAAGCGCTCGCGATGGCGCGCGAGGCCGCCGACGCGGGCAAGCCGCTGGGCATCGCAGTCGTCGCCAACGCGACCGAGCTGTTCGAGCACGCGCTCGAGCACAACTTCCGCCCCGACGTCGTCACCGAGATGACCCCGGCCCACGACCCGGTGGCCTACGTGCCGGTCGGTTGTTCGGTGGCGGAGGCCGAGGAGTTCCGGAAGCGGGACCGCGACGCCTACTTCGAGCTCTCGCGCGACGCCATGGTCCGCCAGCTCAAGGCCATGAACCGCTTCTACGACCTCGGCGTGCCGACGTTCGAGTACGGCAACCAGATCCGCCGCCAGTGCGAGGAGCACGGCTTCGCCGACGCCATGAAGATCCCCGGTTTCGTCGCGGCCTACCTGCGCCCGCTGTTCCTCGAGGGCCGCGGTCCCTTCCGCTGGACCTGCACCTCCGGAGATCCCGCCGACCTCGCCCGGCTCGACGACCTGGTGGTGGAGCTGTTCGCCGACGACGAGCTGGTCACCAGATGGATCGGTCTCGCCCGCCAGCACGTGCCGATCGAGGCCCTGCCCGCCCGGGTCTGCTACCTCGGTTTCGGGCAGCGGAAGAAGTTCGGCCTCGCGGTGAACGAGCTGATCAAGAAGGGCGAGATCGCCGGACCCGTGGCGTTCTCCCGCGACAACCTCGACAGCGGTTCGATCATCAACCCGACCTTCGAGACCGAGAACATGCCCGACGGCTCGGACGTGATCTCCGACTGGCCCTATCTCAACGGCCTGCTCAACGCCTCGGCGATGTGCGACCTGATCGCCATCCAGGCCAACTACGCGATGGGCGATTCGGTGCACACCGGTGTCACGATGATCGCCGACGGCACCGATGTCGCCGCGTTCCGGTTGAAGGCTGCCCTGACGGTGGATTCCGGCATCGGGGTCGTGCGCCACGCCCAGTCCGGTTACGACCGGGCGCGCGAGGTGGCCACCGCGGTCGGCCCCGGCGAGGGCCTGTCGATCCCGCTGTGGTGGACCCCGAAGGCGACCTTCGGCCCGGACGACGAGGGCTGAGCGCCATGACCGAGCAGGCCCAGGTGGTCGACCTGGTCATCACCGGTGCCGCCGAGCTGCTCACCTGCGCCCCGGACGCGCCCGATCTCATCGGCCGCGTCCGGGGCGGGGGGCTCGCCGCCGACGGTGGACGCATCGTCGCCGTCGGCGACGTCTCCGGTTACCGGGGACGTCGGCTGATCGACGCCTCGGGGAAGGTCGTCCTGCCCGGTTTCGTCGACAGCCACACCCACGTGGTCTTCGGTGGAGACCGGGCCGCGGAGTACGCGGCGAAAGCAGCCGGGACGTCCCCACCTCCGGGCGCGACGGTGGGCATCACCGGGACGATGGCCGACACGCGGGCCCTGTCGGTGGCCGAGCTCGTCGAGCAAGCGCTGCCACGGGTGCGGGAGATGGTGGCGGCGGGCACGACCACGTTCGAGTCCAAGACCGGGTACGGGCTCAGCCGGGAATCCGAACGGCGGCTGCTGATGGTCAACGCGCAGCTGGCGGAGGTGGCGGATGCCCGATTGGTGTCGACTTACCTGGGCGGCCACGCCATCGCTCCGGGCCGTGACCCCGAGGAGTGGACGGCGGAGATCATCGCGCAGCTGCCGGAGGTCGCCGGTTCGGCCGCGTTCAACGACGTGTACTGCGACGACGGGTACTTCACCCCGGCGCAGGCCGAGCGGATCCTGGAAGCCGGGCTGGCGCACGGCCTGGCGCCCAAGATCCACCTGGACGCCTACAGCCACACCGGTTTCGCCGCGGTCGCCGCGCGGCTCGGTGCGGTCAGCGCGGACCACCTGAACCACACCTCGGACGCGGAGCTGGAAGTGCTGGCCGAGGCCGGTGCGGTGGGGGTGTACATGCCCTGCCTTGACTACGCCGTAGCCCATCCGCAGCCGTTGGATCCGGCGCGCCTGCAACGGGCGGGGATGGAGTTGGCCCTGGCCACTGACGTGTGCCCGGGGTGCTGGACCACCAGCATGCAGACGGCGATCGTCATGGCCTGCCGCACCGGCGGGATGAGCGCGGCCGCGGCGATCCGGGCCGCCACCCTGGGCGGAGCGCGCGCCCTCGGCCTGGGCGACCGGGTCGGATCCCTGACCGTGGGTCGGGAGGCGGACGTGCTGGTCCTCGACATCCCGAGCCACGAGCACCTGGCGTACCGCCTTTCCGGATCCACTGTGGACGCTGTGGTTCGCGCCGGAACCGTGGTCGGAGCGGAAGGGACGAGATGAAGCGCTTCTTGGCAGAGTACGCGTGGCTGGGCGGGGACACCCCGGAACGCGACGTGCTCATCGAAGTCGAGGGGGAGCGCATTGCGAGCGCGACCCCGAATTCGTCCACAGCGGACGGTGTCACCTGGCTGGCCGGGCTGACGCTTCCCGGTTTCGCCAACGGCCACTCGCACGTGTTCCACCGGGCGATCCGCGGGCAGGGCCAACGCGGCGTGGGCAGTTTCTGGGCCTGGCGGGAGCTGATGTACCGGGTGGCCGGGGCCCTGGACCCGGATTCGCTGTACGACCTCGCGCGCGCCACCTACGCCGAGATGGCCTTGGCGGGGATCACCAGCGTCGGCGAGTTCTTCTACCTCCACCACGATCCGCGGGGACGTCCTTACGGTGACCCGAACGCGATGGGGCGCGCGGTGGTCCAGGCAGCGGTGGACGCGGGCCTGCGGATCACGCTGTTGGACACCTGCTACCTGCAGGGCGGGGTGGACGGTCAGGAGCTCGAAGGCGTGCAGCGCCGCTTCACCGACGGTTCCTGGCAGTCCTGGGCCGAACGTGTTTCGGCGCTGCCCACCACACCCAACTCCCGCCCCGGTGCGGCCATCCACAGCGTGCGGGCGGTCCCGCGCCAGGCGTTCGCCCCGATCGCCGAGTTCGCCCGCGCCCGGGGAATGCCGATCCACTCGCACGTCTCGGAGCAACCGGCGGAGAACCAGGCGGCCCTGGCGCGGTTCGGCCTGACCCCCACCGCACTGCTGGACGAGGCGGGCGTGCTCGGGCCGGACATGACCTCCGTGCACGCCACCCACCTGACCACGGCTGACATCGCTGCCTACGGCACCAGCCGGTCGACGATCTGCATGTGCTGCACGACCGAACGCGACCTGGGCGACGGCGTCGGCCCTGCCGGTCTGCTGCACGAAGCAGGTGCGCGGCTCAGCGTCGGTTCGGACGCGCACATGATGATCGATCTGGTGGAGGAGGCCCGCGCCATCGAGCTCGACCTGCGGGTCACCTCCGGTGCTCGCGGCCACGTGGGCGTCCCCGAACTCGCGACCGCGCTGACCGCGGGCGGTGCGGCGTCGCTGGGCTGGGACACCGGCCGGGTCGAGGTGGGCCGCCTGGCCGACCTCACGGTGGTGGACCTGACGACTCCGCGCACCGCCGGTGCTGCGGCCGGGGACGTCCTGGCGCACGTGCTCTTCGCTGCCCAGGCCGGGGACGTCCGCACGGTTTTGCGCGGTGGGGAGGTCGTCGTCGACGACTTCCGCAGCACGAAGGTCGCCGAACCCGGTCGCGACCTGGACCGCAGCATCGCGGCCCTGCTGGGCTGAACCAGCCGGCGGAGGACGCCGAACCACGAGCGACGCGGGCAGTGCCCGGGTGAAGCGACTTCACCCGGGCACTCACGTCGTGTTAGGACTGCGTCCGCTCGTCGACGGCCGTCAGGACTGCGCCCGACGAGACCAGCTCGACGGCCGCGTCCAGCAACGGCTTCAGGACCACGTCCTGGGTGAGGAACGGGATCGTCCGCCCCGTAGCGGTGGGGGTGGCGCGCACCAGGTCCAGGACGGCGCGGGCGGCCGAGGAGATCTCGGAGCGGTCCACGTCCTCCCGCTGCATCCGCAGTTCGAGCGCTTGGCAGGCCATCAGCAGCTCGATGGCGATCACGTCGCGCACGTTGCGCACCACCGCCCTGGCGTGCAGCCCGGCGTTGTTGGCCATGGACACGTGGTCCTCCTGGTTCGCCGAGGACGGGATCGAGTCCACCGAGTCCGGGTGGGCTAGCGTCTTGCACTCGGAGACCAGCGCGGCGGCCAGGTATTGGGGCAGCATGTACCCGCAGTCCATGCCGACCTTCTCCGAGTCCACCAGGTAGTCCGGCAGACCCCGGTTGAGGCTGGAGTCGGTGAGCCGGAAGACGCGCCGCTCGGCGATATTGCCGACCTCGCTCATCGTCATGGCGAGCAGGTCGGAGGCCATCGCCAGGTACTCGGCGTGGAAGTTGCCGCCGGAGGCCGCCTTCAGCGAGCGCGGCAGCTCGGTGATGATCAGCGGGTTGTCGGTGGCGGCGTTGATCTCGGTCTCCACGATTACGCGCACGAACTCCAGTGCGTCCTGCACCGGGCCGAGCACCTGCGGGGTGCAGCGCAGCGAATAGGCGTCCTGCGGCGGGTTGCGCACCGGGTCGGTGTCGGCGTCGCCGTCCACGAGTCCGCTGTCGGAGAGCAGTTCGCGCAGGCGGGCGGCGACGGCGATCTGCCCGCGGTGCCCGCGGGCCTCATGGATCTGAGGGATGAACGCGTCCCCGAACCCCCGCATGGCCTCGATGGAGATCGCCGCGGTGATCTGCGCGGTCTTCAGGGTCACCTCGGCGTCGGCCAGGGCGAGAGCGGCGTGCGCGCAGGAGAACGAGGTTCCGTTGGTCGCCGCCAGCCCTTCCTTGGCACCGAGCACGATCCGCTCCAGCCCGGCCTCCTGCATGGCCCGCACGCCCGAGACGCGTTCGGCGCCGCGGAACACCTCACCGCTGTCGTCCGCCACGTCCTCGCCGGCAGGACGCGTCATGACCAGCGCCAGGTGCGCCAGCTGGATCAGGTCGCCGGAAGCTCCTAGGGACCCGTACTGGGGGATGACGGGGAACATGTCCCGCTGGAGCATGTCCACCAGCAGTTGCGGGAGTTCGGGGCGCACCCCGGAATACCCGCGCGCCAGGGACGCGGCCCGGATCACCATGGCCGCCCGGACGGTGTCCTCGGGGAGCGGATCGCCCGTGCCGCAGGCGTTGGAGACGATCAACCGCCGGGACAGCTCCTCGGCGTCCTCGACCTTCTCGAACGCCTGCTTGCCCGCCAGCGAACCGAATCCGGTGTTCACGCTGTAGACCGCGTCCACCGGCCGGCCCGCGCGCATCGCGTCGGTCAGCCCCGCCACCCACTGCGCGCTCGGCTCCATGGTCTCCAGCGCGCGGGCGGACAGCGCGATGCCGCGCCGGCGACGGCTGACGTCGACGAGGTCGTCCAAGGTCAGGCGCTGGGCACCCAGGATCACTTCAGTCATGGTCGCTCTTCCTGCCGGCGGTCGGGCGGTGGAGCTGATGGGACATCGCCGGAATCCATGTGCTCATCAGCGGCGGTGATCCGATCGGAGAGCCGTTCGGCGCTCGCGCGCAGGAGCCGCACGGCCCGCTCGATCCACTCCGGATGATCGCAGCGGGACTGCTTTCCGGCGATGGTGAGCGAGCAGATCGCCTCACCTCTGATCAGCACCGGAACGGCGATGGCCAGAGCGCCGTGCCGCAGCTCCCCGCGTGAGATCTGGTAGCCCTGGCGCCGAGCTGTCCGCAGTTCCGCGCGCAGGAACTCCGGGTCCACGCGCAGACCCGTGGGCGTGCCCAGCTTGCGGGACAAGATCGAGCGCAGCAGCGGGGCGGAGGCGTGCGCGAGCAGCATGCGCTGACCGGCCCCGGCGTGCAGTGGCAGCAACTCGTTGATCCGGAAGGACACGTGGTCGGGGCGCGGCCCGCGGACCTGGCGCAGGCACACCGCGTGGGTCCCGGTCCGGACCGTGATGACAGCGGTCTCCTCCAGTGCGGCCGAGACGTCGACGAGTTCGTCGAGGGCGAGGCTGGACAGGATCGTGTTGGTCAGGTTCCGGCCGGACATCCCGATGGCCCGCCAACCGGGGGTGTAGAGGCCGCAGTCCTCCTCGACCAGCTGGTGACCGCAGAGCACCTGCAGGTGTCGGTAGACGGTGGACCGGGGGACGTCCAGCTGCCGTGCGAGGGAAGCGGCCGACACTTCGCCCTGGTCGGTGATGGCGATCAGGATGGCGAGTCCGCGTTCGAGCGAGGACATCGACCGCCCCCACGCCGGAACCGGTTCGTCGGTCAAGGCCCCTGCCCTTCCGCGCGGCCGCCACGCCGTTGTGGACCGCGCCCATGAGAACCCAGCCGTTTCCCGCTCCACAAGGTCGATTCTCATGCTGTGGGAAACCGCCCGTGACGACGCGCAGCGCCGCGGATTCGAGGTCGGCGAATGCGCCGTGTGTCCGGTTACTCGTCCGGGCTGGGTTCGTGGTCGCGCTGGAACTGGCGGAGCGCGTCGAGGGTGGCGGTGCGGTGGCGGCGTGCTGCGAGTTCGATGTCGAGCGGGTCGGCACCGTTCTCGATCAGCGCGATGAGGTTGTCGTGCTCGGCGACGGATTCGACCGCGCGGCCCGGGACGAAGCTGAAGGTCGAGTCGCGCAGCATGCGCAGCCGGCCCCAGCCGCGGCGGACGAGGTCGGTGATGTGCTCGTTCGGGCAGCGGGCGAACAGGACCGCGTGGAACTCCTCGTTGAGCTGGGTGAAGCGGCGCGGGTCGAAGTGCTCGAGGCTCTCCCGCATCCGCTGGTTCACCGCACGTGCCTCGGCGAGGTCGTCGGCGGTCAGCAGCGGGGCGGAGAAACCGGTGGCGGCGCCTTCGACGACCGCGAGCGTCTGCATCGTGGTCACGTATTCGCCCTCGTCCACCAGGGCGACCTGCGCGCCGATGTTCTTCTCGAAGGTGACCAGCCCTTCGGCCTCCAGCCGGCGGATGGCCTCGCGGACCGGGACCGCGCTGATGCCGAGCTCGCCGGCGATCTGGCTCAACACCAACCGATAACCCGGCGTGAAGCGGTGCGAGACGATCCGATCGTGGAGCCATTCGTAGGCCAGTTGGGACTTGCTGGTGGCGCCGCGGCCGGTCGGTGCGTCCGTGGTCATGGGGCCTCGTTTCGGTGAAGTGCGCTCCATCTTGCCTGAGGGGTCGGTGCGTCCCGATCTTTCCGGCTGGTGTGCTCAACCGTTGATATCAGATATGTCATCGTATACGATCCTTGCCATGACGCACGACGACGTTCGTTCTCCGGTCGAAGGACTGGCCTGGCACCCGCTCGTCGGACGGCCGGGCAAGGTGATCGCGCTGCACCTGAACTACCCGTCGCGGATCGCCCAACGCGGCCGGACGCCGGCCAAACCGTCGTACTTCCTCAAGCCGGTGACCTCCTTGGCGGCCACGGACCAGACCGTCGAGCGTCCGCCAGCGGGCGAGCTGCTGGCCTTCGAAGGCGAAATCGCTTTGGTGATCGGCAAAACGGCTCGCCGGGTCGCGCGAGAGGACGGCTGGTCGCACGTGTCCGCCGTGACCGCGGCGAACGACCTCGGCGTCTACGACCTGCGGGCCGCGGACAAGGGCTCGAACCTGCGTTCCAAGGGCGGTGACGGCTACACGCCGCTCGGTCCTGAAACTCTGCCCGCCGCCGAGGTCGATCCGGCCGCGCTGCGGGTTCGGACCTGGGTCAACGGTGAGCTCGTCCAGGACGACTCCGCTGGCACCGTCGTCTTCCCGTTCGGCGAGCTGATCGCCGACCTGTCGCAGCTGATCACCCTGGAACCTGGCGATGTGGTGCTCACCGGCACACCCGCCGGATCTTCGGTGGTGACCCCTGGCGACGTCGTCGAGGTCGAGGTGGACGTCCCGGGCACCGAGCACCGCACCGGTCGGCTGCGGACCACAGTGGTCGAGGGGACGGTCCCGCTGCCGGACTTCAGCGCGCAGCCAGCGGCCGACGATCACCAGCGGGCCGAGGCGTGGGGGAGTCGCGAGGCCGCCGGGCTCCCAGCGGCGTTCGAGCTCACCGACGAGCTGGTGGCGAAGCTGCAGAAGGTCTCGGTGGCCACGCTGTCCTCCCAGCTGCGCAAGCACGGCTACAACCAGCTGTCGATCGACGGCGTCCGCACCAACCACCCCGGTCGGAAGATGATCGGCCGGGCCCGCACGCTGCGCTTCGTGCCCGCCCGCGAGGACCTCTTCCGCAGCCACGGCGGCGGGTACAACGCGCAGAAGCGGGCCTTCGACGCGCTCGGTCCCGGTGACGTGCTGGTGGTCGAGGCGCGCGGTGAGCGCGGCAGCGGGACGGTCGGCGACATCCTCGCACTGCGGGCCCAGGTCCGAGGTGCTGCCGGCATCGTCACCGACGGCGGCGTGCGGGACTGGAACGCGGTCGCCGAACTCGACATCCCCACGTTCTCCGGAGGCCCGCACCCGGCCGTGCTCGGACGGCGCCACGTGCCGTGGGACAGCGACATCACCGTCGCTTGCGGCGGGGCGACCGTGCAGCCCGGCGATCTGATCGTCGGCGACGACGACGGGGTCCTGGTCATCCCGCCGGCACTGCTGGCCGAGGTGCTCGACGACGCGATCGAGCAGGAGGCCGAGGAGGAGTGGATCGCGGCGCGGGTCGCCGAGGGCGCCGCCGTCGACGGCCTCTACCCGCTGACCGGCGACTGGCGGAAACGCTACGAGGCCGACCAACCCAACACCGACGCATAGGGGTCGTTTCGAAATGGGGCGGAGCCGCATGCGGTGTGGGACTCAGCTTGCGCCGCTACCCGCACCGTCACGCAAGCCCTTCAGCAACAACTCCTTACTAGCAGGAGGATCTAGATGAGCAACGCTCCGGGTGCCTGGCGCACCCGTCCCGAGGAACTGACCGGATCGATCGCGCCGGTGGTCACCCCGTTCACCGCCGACGGCGAAGTCGACCACGCGTCGCTGGCGAACCTCGTCGACTGGCAGCTCAAGCAGGGCTCCGACGGGATCTCCATCGGCGGCTCGACCGGTGAGCCGAGCGCGCAGACGATCGCGGAGCGGGCGGATGCGATCCGCACGGTGCTCAAGACCGTCGATGGCCGGGCCCCGGTCGTGCCGGGTACCGGCTCGGCCAAGCTCGACGAGACCATCGAGCTCACCGGCGCGGCCTACGACGCGGGCGTGGACGCCGCGCTGGTCATCACGCCGTATTACGCGCGGCCCACCCAGGAAGCGCTGTACGTCTGGTACAAGACAGTCGCCGCCGAATACCCAGATCTGCCGATCATCGCCTACAACGTGCCGAGCCGGACCGCGGTGGAGATCGCGCCGGAGACCGTCGCCCGGCTGCACCGCGACGCGCCGAACTTCGTCGGGATCAAGGAAACGACCAAGGACTTCGAGCACTTCTCCCGGGTGATCAAGGCGGCCGGTCGCGATCTGCTGGTCTGGTCCGGCATCGAGCTGCTGTGCCTGCCGCTGCTGGCCCTCGGTGGCACCGGTTTCGTCAGCGCCACGGCCAACATCGCGCCCGCGGCGACGAAGAAGATGTACGACGCCTTCCATGCCGGGCGGCTGGACGAGGCGCTGGACATCCACTACGGCCTGCACCCGCTGGTGGACCTGATCTTCGTCGAGACCAACCCGGCGCCGGTCAAGTGGGTGCTCCAGCAGCGCGGCCTGATCAACTCCGGTCACGTCCGCCCGCCGCTGATCGCGCCGACCGAACCGGGCCAGGACAAGATCCGCGCGCTGCTCGCCGAAGGCGCGGAACAGCTTTCGCCGGTCGACGAGGACGACACCATCGCCGCCCGCGCTACTGGAGGGGAATGATCATGACTGACCTGCACGTGCCGCAGAACCTGCCGAAGCGGCTCCAGCACTTCGTCGACGGCGAGTTCGTCGACAGCCTGGACGGCGCCACGTTCGACGTCCTGGACCCGGTGTCCAACCAGAACTACCTCGAGGCCGCGGCCGGCAAGCAGGCCGACGTCGATCGCGCCGTCACGTCAGCGCGCAAGGCCTTCGACGAGGGGCCGTGGCCGCGGATGCTGCCGAGGGAGCGGGCCCGGATCCTCAACCGGATCGCCGACATCGTCGAGTCCCGCGACGAGCGGCTGGCCGAGTGGGAGACCTTCGACTCCGGACTGCCGATCACCCAGGCGCTCGGGCAGGCGCGGCGGGCCGCGGAGAACTTCCGGTTCTTCGCCGACCTGATCGTGGCGCAGGCCGACGACACCTACAAGGTTCCGGGCAAGCAGGTCAACTACGTCAACCGCAAGCCCAAGGGCGTGGCCGGGTTGATCACCCCGTGGAACACGCCGTTCATGCTGGAGAGCTGGAAGCTCGCCCCGGCGCTGGCCTCGGGCTGCACCGTGGTGCTCAAGCCGGCCGAGTTCACCCCGCTGTCGGCCAGCCTGTGGCCGGAGATCTTCCGCGAGGCAGGGGTGCCGGACGGCGTGTTCAACCTGGTCAACGGCATCGGCGAAGAGGCCGGTGACGCGCTGGTCAAGCACGAGGACGTCCAGCTGATCTCGTTCACCGGGGAATCGGCGACCGGCGCGCTGATCTTCGCCAACGCCGCACCGACGCTGAAGGCGCTGTCGATGGAGCTCGGCGGCAAGAGCCCCGCCGTGGTGTTCGCCGACGCCGATCTCGATGCCGCGATCGACTCGACGGTGTTCGGCGTCTTCTCGCTCAACGGTGAGCGCTGCACGGCAGGCAGCCGGATCCTGGTGGAGCGGCCCGTCTACGACGAGTTCGTCCGGCGCTACGTCGAGCGGGCGAAGAACATCAAGGTGGGCAACCCGCACGACCCCGCCACCGAGGTCGGCGCGCTGGTGCACCCCGAGCACTATGAGAAGGTCACCGGTTACATCGAGATCGGCAAGACCGAGGCCGTGCTGGCTGCCGGTGGCGGTCGTCCGGAGGGCCTCGAGTCGGGCAACTACGTGCAGCCGACGGTGTTCGTGGACGTGCCACCGACCGCACGGATCTTCCAGGAGGAGATCTTCGGCCCGGTCGTGGCGATCACCCCGTTCGACAGCGACGAGGAAGCGCTCGAGCTGGCCAACGCCGTCAAGTACGGGCTGGCGGCCTACGTGTGGACCTCGAACCTCGAGCGTGCGCACAACTTCGGGCAGCGCATCGACGCCGGCATGGTCTGGCTGAACTCGCACAACGTCCGCGACCTGCGCACGCCGTTCGGCGGCGTCAAGGCCTCCGGTCTGGGGCACGAGGGCGGTTACCGCTCGCTGGACTTCTACTCCGACCAGCAGGCCGTGCACATCTCGCTGGCGCCCGTCCACACCCCCAAGTTCGGCGCCTGACACGGCGTCTCGCATGCGAAGGAACGTTCAACGATGAGTGTCTCGGCTGCATCAGAACTCACCCCGCCCGATATCGTCCGCTGCGCCTACCTCGACCTGGTGGTCACCGACCTCGCGGCGTCCCGGGAGTTCTACGTGGACACGCTCGGTCTGGTGGTCACCGAGGAGGACGACGAGGCGATCTACCTCCGCTCGTTCGAGGAGTTCATCCACCACAACCTGGTGCTGCGCAAGGGACCGGTGGCCGCCGCGGCGGCGTTCGCCTTCCGCGTCCGCACCCCGGAGGACGTGGATCGGGCCGAGAAGTGGTTCGCTGCAAGGGGTTGCCGCACCGAACGCCGCGAAGGCGGTTTCGTCAAGGGCATCGGTGATGCGGTCCGGGTCACCGATCCGCTGGGCTTCCCGTACGAGTTCTTCTACGAGGTCGACCACGTCGAGCGGCTGGCCTGGCGCTACGACCTGCACAACCCGGGCGCGCTGGTGCGCCTCGACCACTTCAACCAGGTGACCCCGGACGTGCCGAAGGGCCGGGAATACCTGGAGGAACTCGGTTTCCGGGTCACCGAGGACATCAAGGACGAGGAGGGCACCACCTACGCGGCGTGGTTGCGGCGCAAGTCGACCGTGCACGACACCGCGCTCACCGGTGGCGACGGGCCGCGGCTGCACCACATCGCCTTCGCCACCCACGAGAAGCACAACATCCTCGCCATCTGCGACAAGCTCGGCGCATTGCGCAAGTCCGACGTCATCGAGCGCGGTCCCGGACGGCACGGCGTGTCCAACGCCTTCTACCTCTACATCCGTGACCCCGACGGGCACCGGGTCGAGATCTACACCCAGGACTACTACACCGGTGACCCGGACAACCCGGTCGTCACCTGGGACGTCCACGACAACCAGCGCCGGGACTGGTGGGGCAACCCGGTCGTGCCGTCCTGGTACACCGAGGCGTCGCCGGTCCTCGACCTCGACGGCAACCCGCAGCCGGTGCGGGAGCGCACGGACGCCAGCGAGATGGCCGTGACGGTCGGCGCCGACGGGTTCTCCTACACCCGCAAGGACGACGTGGCGGCGGGATTCAAGCTCGGAAACTCGTTGTGAGCGGCGAACTTCCCGCCGAACTGCACGCGTGATCTCCCCTGTGCAGTCCTGAACACGAGGAACCCACAACGACGTGAGGAGGAACCGTGCAGTTTCACCACCACGGGTACGTTTCCGGCGATCCCCGCATCCAGCCGCCCGCGGGTGTTGGCGTGGACCGGCCCGAGGAGCTCCCGGACGAGGTCGACGTCCTCATCGTGGGCAGCGGCCCGGCCGGGATGATCGCCGCCGCCCAGCTGGCGCAGTTCCCCGGCATCGTCACGCGCATCATCGACCGCCGTCCCGGTCGCCTGGAGGTCGGGCAGGCCGACGGCATCCAGGCCCGCAGCGTGGAGACGTTCCAGGCGTTCGGCTTCGCCAACCGCATCATCGAAGAGGCCTACCGGATCACCGAAATGGCCTTCTGGAAACCGGATCCGGAGAACCCGGAGAACATCGTGCGAGCCGCGCGCGCTCCCGACGACCCGGTCGGGATCAGCGAGTTCCCCCACCTGATCGTCAACCAAGCCCGCGTGCTCGACCACTTCGCCGAGGTGGCGCGCAACGCGCCGACCCGGCTGGTGCCGGACTACGGCTACGAGTTCGTCACCCTCGACATCGTCGAGGAAGGGGAGTACCCGGTCGCGGTCACCCTGCGCCGCAGCGCGGGGGAGGACGAGGGCGCGGAACGGAAGGTCCGGGCCAAGTACGTGATCGGCTGCGATGGCGCGCGCAGCAAGGTGCGCGAGTCGATCGGCCGTGAACTCGTGGGCGACCAGGCCAACCACGCCTGGGGCGTGATGGACGTGCTGGCCGAGACCGACTTCCCGGACATCCGCACCAAGTGCGCCATCCAGTCGCACGACGGCGGCAGCATCCTGCACATCCCGCGCGAGGGCAACCACCTGTTCCGGATGTACGTCGACCTGGGCGAGGTCTCCGAGGACGACAACGGAGCGGTGCGCAACACCACGCAGGAAGAGGTCGAGGCCCGCACTAACGTGATCATGCACCCGTACACGGTGACGGTGAAGCACGTCTGCTGGCGCAGCGTGTACGAGGTGGGGCACCGGCTCGCCGCGAAGTTCGACGACGTGCCGGAGGCGCTGGTGGGCATCCGCAGTCCGCGGGTGTTCATCACCGGTGATGCCTGCCACACCCACAGCGCCAAGGCGGGGCAGGGCATGAACGTGTCGATGCAGGACGGCTGGAACATTGCCTGGAAAGTCGCGCACGTGCTCGAAGGACGAGCTCCCGAGGCGCTGCTCGACACCTACTCCGCGGAACGCCAGGTGATCGCGCAGAACCTGATCGACTTCGACAAGCACTGGTCGAGCCTGATGGCGGCCAAGCCCGAGGAGCTGGACGATCCCTCCGAACTGGAGGACTTCTACGTCAAGACGGCCGAGTTCCCCGCCGGGCTGATGACGCAGTACCAGCCGTCGATGATCGTCGGCACGGCCGCGCACCAGCACCTCGCAAGCGGATTCCCGGTCGGCAAGCGCTTCAAGTCCAACGCGGTCACGAGGGTCTGCGACGCCAACCCGGTGCACCTGGGCCACCACCACCGCGCCGACGGGCGCTGGCGGATCTACGCGTTCGCCGACCGGCCGGCCGCGGGGCAGCGCTCGAAGGCGACCGACTTCGCCGAGTGGATCGCCGGCTCACCGGAATCGCCGGTGCTCGAGTACACGCCGAAGAACGGTGACCTCGACGCGTGGTTCGACGTCAAGGTCATCTACCAGCAGGAACACACCGGCGTCGACCTCGTGGCCGTGCCGCGCGCGTACCTGCCGAAGGTAGGCCCGTTCGACATCGTCGACTACGAGAAGGTGTACGCCGCCGACCCGAAGGACGACATCTTCGAGGCACGCGGCATCGATCGAGATGGCGCCCTGGTCGTAGTGCGCCCGGACCACTACGTCGCGAACGTCCTCCCCCTGGACGCCACGGAGGAGCTGACGGCCTTCTTCGCAGGCATCTTCAACGCCCAGCGGCAGCCCGTCGGCAGTTGAGCACCGGGAAACCACAGTTTCAATTGAAACTGTGGTTTCCCGGTTTGCGGCTCTCGCCGGGCGACGTCAGGTGGTTGAGGGCTCACCCCCGCCCGCCGCGATGTTGGCCTCCTGCTTGGCGTAGGCCTTTAGGTCGAATGCCGGATCACCTGCCTGTTCCGGATCGAGCGGCAGACCCTTCGCCAGCAGACGGCGGGCGGCCACGTGGTCAGCGGGCTGGTTGGCGGATTCGACCGCGGCCAGCCTGCCGTCGCGGAACCGGAACACCGAGCACCTCCCGGTGTCGACCTCGCCGCGGAGGACGTTCTGGTCGCCGGGTAGCCCGAGTCCGGCGATCTGCAACCGCAGATCTCCCTGGTTGCTCCAGAACCACGGTACGTCCCGGTAGGGGGCAGGCCGGTCGAGAATCACGCGGGCGACGTGCCGGGCCTGGTCGGTGGCGTTCTGCACGGATTCCAGCCGGTTCCGCACCCCGAGGTGGTGGCTGGGGAAGTTGGCGCAGTCGCCGATCGCGTAGATGCGCTCGTCGTCGGTTCGCAGCGAGGCGTCGACGACCACGCCGTCGTCCACCGAGAGCCCCGCCTGCTCGGCGAGTTCCGCGCGCGGCGTGACGCCGACGCCCACCAGGACGAGGTCGGCTGGATACCGCCGGCCGAGCGAGCTGACCACCGCCGCGACCCGGCCGTTGCGGCCCTGGAACGACTCGACGCCTTCGCCGACCCGCAGATCGATGCCCGCTCGTCGGTGCGCGTCCGCCACGAAGTCCGACAGCGGCGCGGACAGCACTCGTCCCATCGGTCGTTCCGCCGATTCGAGCACCGTGACGTCGAGACCGCGTTTGTGGGCCGCCGCGGCGAATTCAAGCCCGATGAACCCCGCCCCGACCACCACTGCGGAGCGGGTTCGTTCGAGATCTGCGCGGACGGCGCGCGCCTCGGCCAGCGTGCGCAGGTGGTGGATGCCGTCGAGGTCGCCGCCCGGGACGGGCAGCCTCCGGTTGGCCGACCCCGTGGCCAGCACCAGGTGGGAGTACGGCAGGACAGCGCCGCTGTTGAGGACCACCTCGCGCCTCGCCCGATCGATGGCCGTGGCGCGCAACCCGATTCGCACGTCGACGTCCAGCCCGGTGAAGTGGTCCGCGGCGCGGATCGGTAGTGGTGCGGGTTCACCGTCGGGACGCAGGTAGTCCTTCGACAGGGGCGGGCGCTGGTATGGCGGGTCGTCCTCTTCGCCCACGACGGTGATGGCACCTGCGCAACCCGCAGCACGCAGCGAATCGGCGACTTGGAGCCCGCCCAGTCCGGCACCGACGATGACGACGCGATCTGGTGTGGACATCGGTCACACCTGACCAGCGGGGACGTCGACGTCGATCTGCTCCGCGTTCAGGCCGAGCGTGATCTGGCAGCCCAGCCGGCTGCGCTGCTCATCGCGGGGTGCAGCAGTGCACTCGAGCATCTCCTCCTCGTCCTCGCCGATCTCCGGCAGGCCGTCGAGGAACGGCTCGCGGACGTACACGTGGCAGGTCGCGCACATGGCCTGACCACCGCATTCCCCGATGATGCCGCGGACGCCGTTGCTCACCGCGGCCCGCATGATGCTGGTTCCGGACTCCGCCTCGATGGCGTCCACCGCGCCGTCCTGGTGGTGGAAGTTCACCTTTGCCATGGGAAGTTCTCCTCCGTCGTCCTGCCTGGTGCTCGAGAAACCGGCTGCGGTCACCTGCGGTCCCACCGAACCGGGAGCTGGAGCACGCCGCGGAACACCCAGCCGCCGGCTCGCGCCGGTGCATCCGGGTCCAGACGCAGGTTCGGCAGCGCCTCGAACAGGCGCGGCATGGCGACACCCACGACGGAGGCGCGGGCGACCCAGGCACCGGCGCAGAAGTGGCTTCCGCCGCCGAAGGCGAGGTGCGGTTGCTTGGTGCGGTTGATGTCGTAGCTCTCCGGGGCGTCGAAGACCTTCGGGTCCCGGTTGGCGGCGCCCACGACCACGCCGAGCCGGGCGCCCTTCGGCACCAGAACGCCTTCGAGAACGGTGTCCTGAGTGGACTCACGGGGGTACATGCCGATGGGAGCGACCCAGCGGATGGACTCCTCGAACGCGGTGGACCACAGCGACGGTTCGGTCAGCACCTGCGAGAGCTGGTCCGGATTGGACAGCAACGCCCACACCGTCGTGCCCAGCGCATCCCGCGGCTCGTTGAAGCCGCCGCCGATGGTCATCTTCAGGTTGGCGCGGACCGCTTCCAGGGGGATCGGCAGGTGGGCCAGTCCGGACAGCAGGCTGTGGTCGGGATTCTCCCGCAGGTATGGCAGCATCTCGTCGATCGCTTCGTCGACCTCGCGAGATGACTGCTCGGACTTGGCCCACACGTCCGGGTCGTCGGCGTAGTTCCCGGTCCCGTCCATCATGGTTTGCGACCAGCGCTGCAGGGCGTCTTGCGTGGCGTTCCGGAAACCCATGACGAGTCGCAGGTTCTCGGCGGCGTAGGGCGCGGCGAACTCGGCGATGAGATCGGCGCCGGGACCGGACTTCTCCAGTCGCTCCAGGTACTTCGCGCAGTTCTGCTCGAAGACCGCGTTCCAGTGCCGCTTGATCGCGTTCGGCCGGAGCACCCCGCCGTAGGACTTGCGCTCGACGTCGTGCGCGGGGTCGTCCTTGCGGAGCATGTTGTGTCCCATCGCCCGCTTCATCAGCGAGTGGGACTCGTCGGCCGAGAACCTCTCCTGGTCCTGCTCGATGGTGTGGCAGGCGGCGTAGTCGGTCACCATGTACCGGTTCACCGCGGGAACCCAGTGCACGGGCGCTTCGGCACGCATCCGCCGGTAGGCGGGGTAGGGATCGGCGTGCAGCTCCGGGATGGTGACCCAGTCCGCGACCGGGATCGGGCGGGCCTGAGCCGGGTCGACAGTGCGCGTCATCAGATCTCCAATCGGCGGAAACCCCGGCTTTCAGGCCGGGGAGGAGCTGGTTGCGGTGCCGGGCTGGCGGTGTCGGCCTGTGGAGCTGGGGTGAGACCTCAATGGGAAACCTCCCGGACGGGGCAACCGGCGACGAAGCAGGAACTATCGAGCGCGAGCTCGATGGGAATCCCGGTCCTTCAGGGCTGGGAGGAAGTCAACGTTGACTGCCTCCACTTCCTCGAGGATCGCCAGCAAGCCTGGCAGAGTGGTTCATCGCATGTAAACTTCAAAGTTGTTTGATATATCCACTACTGAGTAGTGTTTCCGGACTGGCCCATGTGGATCGATCCGAGAGGCTGTGGTGGCCAAGTACACGCTTCGGCAGTTGACGTACTTCGTCGCTGTCGCGGAAACAGGTTCGATCTCGAGCGCCGCGAGCGGGTTGCACGTCTCGCCCACGGCGGTCGCATCAGCACTCACCGGACTGGAAAGGGTTTTCGGCACGCAACTAGTGGTGCGTCGCAAAGCCCACGGAGTGTCGTTGACGCCGTCCGGGAGCTACCTGCACTCCCGCGCCGCGGACCTGCTGCGCCAGGCCGACGATCTGGAGCTCAACGTCGCCAGCGGGGGACGGGAGCTCAACGGTCCCCTGGTGATCGGCTGCTATTCCACCGTCGCGCCCACCGTGGTGCCCCCGCTGCTGGAGTGGTTCGCCGACAACCATCCGAAGGTGCAGGTGCGGGTGCTGGAAGGCAGCCAGGAGGAACTGCCGAACCGGTTGCTCGCGGGTGAGCTCGAGCTGGCGGTGGTGTACGACCTGAACCTCCCAACGGGCCTGAACTCCGTGGTGCTCTACGAGGCCCTGGCCTACGTCCTCCTGCCGGCCGGCCATCGCCTGGCGAACCGGCCGACGGTGTCGTTGCGGGAGGTGGAGGACGAACCGATGATCCTGCTCGACGTGCCGCCGGCGGCGCAGCACACCATGAACCTCTTCGATCGCGCAGGTGTGGAGCCGGAGGTGGCCCTGCGCGCGTCGGACTTCGAGCTGACCCGTTCGCTGGTCGCGCGTGGGATGGGGTACGCGATCCTGATCCAGCGGCCCGTGGTCGGCCAGTCCTACGAGGGATTACCCGTGGTGGTCAAGGAGATCCGGCCGGCAGTGCCGCCGATCCGGGTGAAGGCGGTCTGGCCGGAGACCGTTCGGCTGACCGATCGGGGCCGGGCGCTGCTCGACTTCGCGCGCGACTCGGGCTTCGGGAACGCGCCGCGGCGCTGAGCGCGGGTCGGACGCCGTACGCCTGCTGCACCCTGTTCACAGCGATCTTGAGGGGCGCGGGTTTCCTCCTCGGGGCGGGGGAGTGAACCGCGGATGACCGCGATGCGTGGGCAAACACCGCGCCGTGCCCGAGGTTCACGGCGCGGTGTCGCAGTGGAGCCGTCAGGCGCGGGGGCCGCCCGCGTTCGACGGGGTGCCCGGGGCGTGGAACGGGCCGGTGATCGCGAAGACGTGGCCCGGCGACTGGATGTTGGCGAACAGCAGGCGGCCGTCCTCGGTGAAGGTCGGGCCAGTGAACTCCTTGTCGACGCTCACCTCGTTGCGCGCCATCGGGTAGCTGTCGCCCTGCTTGGTGATACCGACGAGGTGCTGGATGCCCTCGCCGTCCTCGGCGAGGATCAGGCCACCGTTCGGGTCGACGACGATGTTGTCGGGGCCGTCGAAGTTGGTGTCCTCGTCGGGGTTCGGGTTCACCTTGAAGATGGTCTTCAAGGTGACGGTTTCGGTGGCCGGGTCGTAGAACCACACCTGGCCGTCGTGCTCGTTGACGCTGCCGTCGGTCGCCCGGGCGAAGCTGGCGACGAAGTAGTGGCCGCCGTCGCCGTAGTAGGCGCCCTCGAGCTTGCGGCTGGAGGTGACCTCACCCGCGCCGAACTGCTTGCGGATCGAGGCCGCTGTGGCGAGCCGGTCCGGGACCTCGACCCACTTCACGTCGTAGCGGGTACCGGTCCCGGTGGCCTCCGACAGGTCGATGATCCGCTTGGCGCCCGCGTAACAGACCATCGCTTCCAGGGTGCCAGCGGTGTCGCCGCCCTCGGAGAGCGCCAGCTTGCGCAGAGCACCCTTGCCGCCGGTGAAACCGGTCGGCGGGGTCCACCGGTAGTAGAGGCCGTTCGGGCTGCCGGCGTCCTCGGTGAGGTAGATGCGGTTGTCGGCCGGGTCGAGGCTGATCGCCTCGTGCGAGAAACGGCCGAGGAACTTCAGCGGCACCGGGTTCAGGTTGGCGTCGCGGTCGAAGGCGTCGACCTCGAAGCACCAGCCGTGATCGTGCAGGAAGGCGCCGCCGGCGCGCTGCTCGGTCTCCTCGCAGGTGATCCAGGTGTCCCACGGCGTGCGGCCACCGGCGCAGTTGTTGTGGGTGCCGGCCAGACTGACGTACTCGTTGACCCGGTTGCCCTCGTTGTCCACGACGATGTTGGTGGTGCCGCCTCCTGCGCCCGGGTCGAAGGTCAGGCCGTCCACGGTGGGCACCCGGTACGGCTCGCTGCCACCGACCTCATGGTTGTTGATGAGCACCAGCTGCCCATCACCCTCGAAAACGGCGGTACCGTCGGGGTCGGACGGGGTCGGCTCACCGGACTCCAGCTTGGTGACGCCGCTCTCGGCCACGATCTTGTACGAGAATCCTTCTGGCAGCGACAGAATGCCGGCTGGGTCCGGGACCAGGGGGCCGTAGCCAGCGACCCGTCGGGTCATCGCCGAAGCGGCGGGCGCGGCGATCGCCTCCACACTGCCGGCGACCACGATGCTGAACACGCCCGCGGCGCCAGCACGGAGGACGTCGCGGCGGGACATCGGTGCTGTCAAGACAGTCTCCCTCGGTAGTACTGAATTCGGGCCACAGATCGGCTCCCTGCCCGGCTGGAAGCCGGGCAGGGGACCTGGTAACTGGATCGACCTGCGTCAGCCGTCGGAGTCCCGGGACGGAATCGCCGCACCCGGCACGTCGGCCGGAGCGTAGAACTTGTCCTCACCCGGGAACGGCTTCTCCCAGCCGGTCGCCTCGTACCAGCCGAGGTGGTTCAGCTGCGCGGGGTTGAACGCGTCGACCTTGTCGGCCGTCCCGTTCGCGTGCTGCTGGGCCTTCCAGTCGGCCCACTGCGCCGCGAGTTGCTGCTTGTCCGCGGGCACCGCAGTGGTCGTCAGAGCCGGCTGGGCCGGGACGTCCGCGCCACACTCGGGCATCGTCTTCAGACCGTCGGTCAGCGGCACCTGGTTGGGCACCGCGTTGTACGGCGTGAAGTCGGCGTGCGGGGTGAACGCCTGACGCATCGGCGACGCCGCGGTGTCCTTCTGGTTCATCGGCTGGATGCCGAGGATCTGCTCCACGGTGCGGAGCATGGTGATCTGGCTGCCGTAGTGGCTGTCCACCACGCCGTGGTTGGCCCACGGGCTGATGATCTGGACCGGCGCGCGGTGGCCGTCGACGTGGTCGGCAGCGGCCTGCGAGTCGTCCTCGACCACGAAGATGGCGGTCTCGGGCCAGTACTTGCTGTGCGAGATCGTGTCCACGAGCTTGCCGAGCGCGAGGTCGTTGTCCGCGACCTGAGCCGGGGCGCTGGCCGGGCCACCGGTGTGGTCGTTGGACAGCCACATCATGTTGAGGTTGGCAGGACCGTTCTTCTCGAAGTCCTGCTTCCAGACCTCGTACTTGTAGACGTCCGGAACATTCAGGTCGTATTTCGGGAAGCCCGGCACGGACACCTCGTTCAGCGACGGGATCGCCGAACCGACCTTGATCGGGTAGGCGCTGGGCTGCCCGGTCGCAGCCATGTTCTTCCCGTCGCACCAGTACTTCTGCCAGGTCGCGCCCGGCGGCTTCTGCTCGAAGTTCTGGAACTCGCCGTAGTTCTTGACGGTCTTGCCGGCGGCCTTGGCACCGGTCCAGATGAAGCCGGACCGCTGGTGCCCCAGCACGTCGTCCTCCGTGTCGTAGCTACGGATGTACTCACCCGCGGTCGACTCGGTGTACTCCGGGCTGTCCGCCTGCGTCACCCAGCTGTGCCCCTCGGCGGAGTTGGTGCCGGTGTCGTAGATGTTGTCGTACAGACCGAACTGGCGGGCCAGTGCGTGGTTGTTCGGCGTGACCTTCTCACCGTAGGAGGCCAGGGACGGGTCACCGTTGCCCTGCGGCATGTCCCCGAACATCTGGTCGTAGGTGCGGTTCTCCTTGACGACCCAGTACACGTACTTGATCGTCGAGGGGTCACCGAGCTTGACCGGAACCGGGACCGGCGGCACGTTGCCGGTGTTGTCCGCCTTGGCCAGCGAGTTGCCGCGCCAGCCGTTCTGGGTGAACACCTTGCCGGTTTCGCTCTTGATCACGTCATCGCTGGGCAGCGTGAAGTGCATCAGGCTCGAGGTGGTGTCGTGTGTGTGGTGCTGGTTGGTTGTCGAGCGGCGGGCGTCGATACCACGGGTGTTCGTCACGACGATGTCGTTGCCGACCTGGGCGATCTCCGACGGGAAGTAGTCCGTCGGCAGCAGACCCACGTAGCTGACCGGCTCCACCGGGTTGGCGTACTTGTACACCGCGATCGCGTTAGCGCGGCCCAGCGTCACCAGGAGGTGACCATCGTTGGTCAGGGTCACCGCGGTCGGCTCGTAACCCACCGAGGCCTCCGGCCACGGCTGCGTCGCGATGGTCTGGATCACCTTGTCGCTGGCCATGTCGATGACCGACACGGTGTCCGATGCCGTGTTGGTGACGAACAGCGCGCCGTTCTTCGCGTACAGCGCGGTCGGGTGCAGACCCACGTCGATGCTGCCCGGCGTGGCGGCCGGGTGGACGACGTCGATGACGCTCAGGGTACCGGTGGTGGAGGCGCCGGTGTCCCCGTTGGCCGGCACCTGGGTGCCGTAGGAGTTCATCGTCGTCTCGCCCGGCTGGGCCGGACGGCCGCCCTCGTTGCTGACGTACAGCTTGCCGCCGACGAGGAGCATGTCACGCGGGGCGTTGCCCACGTTCCAGCTCTGCGTGATGGCACCGGTCGCGACGTCGATCGCCACGACGCGGTTCTGGCCGTTGACCGCCGAGAACACCGTCGAGCCGTCGGCCGAGAACACCGCCTCGGCCACCAGTGCGCGCTTGCCGTCGACCCGGGGGATGGGCACGAACGTCGGGTTCGCCAGCGTTCCGTCGGCGTTCACGGTGAACTTGCGGTACCCGTCGGCCTGGCCCAGCCACAGCGACTTGCCGTCGGGTGAGTACGTCGGGCCTTCCTGCCCGATGTCGTTACCCGGGATACGCAGGTTCGCACCGGCGTTGTTACCGATGAGCTGCTGAACCTTGTAGCTCTTCAGGTCCACGATGGACAGCGCCATTCCGCCGTCGGTGATCGACGCCGCCATGTGCGTGCCGTCGGGGCTGATCGCGGAGGACATGATCTTGCCGTTGTTGATGACCATACGGTCGCCGTAGGGGGCGAGGTACTGGTCGGAGGAGATGACCAGGCCGTTGTCGGTGGTCTGGCCCACCTGGTCGGTCCCGAACAATTCAGTCTGTGCCAATCCGATACCGGTGCCGGTGACAGCGAGAGCTACCGCCGATACGCCTGCGGTGGCCAGGCGTATCGGACGGCCACCTCGTCGCCAGAGAAGCCGGAAACCGGCATTCTCGGAGCGCCGACGATGACGCGTTACCTGCATTTGTTGAGTTATCCCTTCGGGATGGTGGGCAGCAGTTCGATGTTGCCGTCGAACTGCCAGAGTGGGTTCGGTGCGTCCCCTGCGGGGGTGTGCACCAGGAAGTAGCCGTTCACTTCCTTCGGTCCATCGCCGTCGGCGACGAACCGCCCGTCTGTGGTGACGTCGAGCTGGTAGATGGCCGACCCAGTGGCCTCGACGCCGGGGAGATGCCAGGAGACGACGCAACGCCAGTCGTTGCCCGGTCCTTCGGGGGCGATCTGGCCGCCGCCCTTGTTGCACGCCGCCGTGGCCGCCAGCTGTTCCTCGGTGACATCGGGCCGGTTGAGCTGCTCGGTTTGCAGCCTGTAGAGGTGGGAGAAGGCGGTGGCCACCGAGCGCTGCACCTTGTCCTGATCGATCCCGGAACCGGTAGCACCGGTCACCGGGATCACGACCGCGACGGTCACGGCGAAAACCCCGACCAGCGGCAGCAGCCCCAGCGTGATCGCGCGCCGCCCGGCGCCGTCGTAGGTGAGGTCGGTGAAGTCCCGCCGCAGAAACAGCACGTAGGCCAGAGCGGTCGCGGCCACGGCCCACACCAGGCTGACCACGATACCGATCATCAGCGACCCCAACTGCATGGGCGAGGTGAACAGACCGTTCCAGGAGATGAAGGCGTAGGTGGGCAGCGCGAGGCGCACCGCGACGGGCACCGGCATCAGCTGCACGAATTGCATGACGAAGGCGACGACGACGGGCATCAGCAGCCCCATCGGCGACCGTCCTAATGCGACGGACCCGAGCAGCCCGATCGCCGCGAGGGCGAGGGTCGGCGCGAGTACGCAGGCCCAGGCGAGCAGTACCTTCCCGGCGGCGTCGCCCGGCGCGAGCAGGTGCCCATCGAGCCCGATCAGTTCCCGGTTGCCGACCGCCACGATCCCACCAACGACGCTGGAAACGGTCAGGCCTGCCACCAGAACCAGCAGGACTGTGAGGCTGGCCAGTGCCTTCGCGGCGAAGATCCGCCGCGGCGATCGGACCGCCACCAGCAGGTGGCGCCAGGTGCCGAGCCGGTCTTCGGAGGCGAACACGTCACCGGCGACCAGCGAGGCCAGCAGCGGAAGCGCGTACAGGCCCGAAAAACCTAGCAGCACCAGCGATCCGGCCCACCCGGTGGTGTTCATCCAGCGGCCGAAGAGGGTGTCGACGGGTAGCGTGGTCTGCTGGTTCACCGCGATGATGAACAGCGCGGGCGCGATCCAGCAGGCAAGGATCAGAAGGCGCACCCGCCACTGCGAAAGCAGCTTGACCAGCTCGAAGCGGTAAGCGCGCGCCGTCGAGACCGGACGGGCGGCGAGAGCGGGAGCGGGGGCATCGGTGACGGTCGTGGTCATCGGCTGGACTCCTGCTGCTCGGTCAGTGCGAGGAATGCGGCTTCCAGCGGCGACACCACGGGCGCAAGCTCGCGCACCGCGACGCCGGCCTGAACGAGCCGCGCCACCAGTTCGTCAAGGGCGGACACTTGCGCGCTCACCACGAGCACCTCGCTGTCCTGCCCGTCGACGACGCGGATCCCTGCGGCATCGGCGGCCAGCCGGCGGGCGGCCTCGGGGTCGGAGGTGCGGATCCGGTAGTCGAGTTCCTGGTTCTCGGCGGCGAGCTTGCTCAGCGGCCCGGAGAACACGACCCGCCCGGCGGCGAGGATGGTGACCTCGGAACACAGTGCTTCGAGATCGTCCATCCGGTGGCTGGAGAGCACGACGGAGGTTCCGTCGGCGACGAGCCGGGTAATGACGCGGTGCACGTGCTTTTTGCCGGACGGGTCGAGGCCGTTGGACGGCTCGTCGAGCACCAGCAGGCGGGGCTTGGTGAGCAGGGCCGCGGCGAGTCCGAGGCGCTGACGCATGCCGAGGGAGAAGCCCCGGACGCGGTCGTCGGCGACATCGGTGAGCCCGACCTCGCCGAGCACCTCGTCGATTCCCTTCGTCTTCGCATCACCGCCCCGAAGTGCGGCCAGCGCGGCGAGGTTCTGCTTCGCGGTCAGCGAGGGGTAGAGCCCGGGACCGTCGACGAAACCAGCGACCGCGTTGGGAGCGGCGAGCGCCCTTCCGACTGGCGTGCCGAGGATTTCGAGAGTGCCGCTGTCGGCGACGGCCAGGCCCAGCAGCAGGCCCAGCAATGTGGTCTTGCCGGCGCCGTTCGGCCCGACTAACCCGTGGATCTGCCCCTGTGCCACATCCAGGTCGATGCCGTCGAGGGCAACGACATCGCCGAAACACTTGGTGATCCCACGAGCCCGCACTGCGGAGGGTGTGTCCATGGTTCCCTTCCTTAAGAAACGCTAAGAAACCTAGGCGTGGGAACAAACGGGAACGAGGACAACTGGCTGAACGTTCAGGAAACGAAGGGCGGCCAGCAAGATCGTCAGTAGGTGCACTCTCATGTCGGTGGTTGCGGTTGGACCGGCGTCATGGCGGCGGCAGATCCGGGGTCGTGCCTACGACACCTCGGTCGACTTTGATTTCCGTCGCGAAAAGGGATCTGGCGTGCCTGTTCGAGCAGGTGGCCGTGAGTACGCCCCGGTACGGCGAACGTTCCGGGGGCGTGAGGCTCCGCTGATCCGGAGCACGTGAAGTCAGGATGAGGCGGACTCCGGGCGGGTGGTGACCAGGAAACGTAGCGTGCAAGCCCGGTCCTTCAGGGCCGGGTTGGCACATCAGTTTTGTCGGTGGTCGACCATAGGGTGTGGTCGTGCAGCTTCGGTACAACTTCCGCGTCTACCCGACGCCTGGTCAGCGGATCGCGCTGGCCAGGGCGTTCGGGTGTGCGCGTGTGGTGTACAACGACGCACTCCGCACCCGGCAGGACGCGTTCGATGCCGGGGAGAAAGTCAGCGATGCCGAGGTGCAGCGCCGGGTTGTCACCCAGGCCAAGCGCATACCAGAACGCGCATGGTTGTCCGAGGTCGCGTCGGTCGCCCTGGTGCAGGCGTGTCAGGACGCGCGCGCGGCGTACCGCAATTGGTTCGATTCGATGTCCGGCGCACGTCGGGGACGCAAGGTCGGGCGTCCTAGGTTCCGGTCCCGCAAGGACAACCGGCAGGCGATCCGGCTTACCCGCAATGGGTTCAGTATCAAGCCGAACGGCCGCTTGTACGCGGCGAAGATCGGAGACCTTCGCGTCACGTGGTCGCGGGATCTTCCTGCCGCGCCGTCGTCGGTCACGCTGATCAAGGACGCCGGACGTTACTTCGCGTCGTTCGTGGTCGACGCCCAGAACGAACCGCTCCCATTTTCGGACACCGAGGTAGGCATCGATCTGGGGTTGTCGACGTTCGCTGTCTTCTCCGACGGTACAACGATTGCTTCTCCGAAGTTTCTGCGCCGCGCGGAACGCAAGCTCCGCAAAGCGCAGCAAGCCCTGAGCCGGAAAGCGAAGGGTAGCAACAACCGCGCCAAGGCTCGAATTCGGGTCGCCAAGGCGCACGCCAAAGTCCGGGACGCCCGAACCGACTGGGCGCACAAGCACTCCACGGCGATCATCCGCGATAACCAAGCGGTGTTCGTCGAGGACCTGTGTGTGGTCGGGTTGGCGCGAACCACGTTGGCGAAGTCCGTGCACGATGCCGGGTGGGGTTTGTTCCTGCGCATGCTCGAAGACAAGGCCACTCGGTACGGGCGGACGTTCCACAAGATAGACTGCTTCTACCCGTCGAGCCAGGTTTGCTCGGCGTGCGGTGCTGTCGACGGGCCGAAACCGCTGTCGGTCCGGTCGTGGACATGCGCGTGCGGAGCAACCCACGACCGCGACCTGAACGCTGCCAAGAACATCCTCGCCGCCGGACGGGCGGAGAGTCTAAACGCCTGCGGAGAGACCGTCAGTCTCCCCACCTAGTGGGGAGCACGTCTCGATGAACCAGGAACCCACCGGAGAACCGCAAGGTTCAGGAGGAATCCCGGCCGTTTACGGCCGGGAGGACGTCAAGTACTCGGTCATCGTGCGGAGCTTGTGGTCGCGGGAGACGCGCTCGATCTCCTGCTGCGAGGCGCCTGCCCGGATGAGCGCGATGATCCGGTCGTGCTCGTCCACAGAGGACAGCGTCCGGCTCGGGACGAAGGTGAAGCTGGAGCGCCGGATGCCCGACATCCGCTGCCACTCCCGGTGCACCAGGTCGAGCAGGTGCTGGTTCGGGCAGCTCTCGCACAGCACCCAGTGGAAGCGGTGGTTGAGCTCGGTGAACCGCACCGGGTCCAGGGTTCCCTCGCGCATCTCCCGCATCTCCGCGTTGAAGGACGCCGCGTCCTCCAGCTGTTTCGGCGTCACGTGCGGAGCCGCGAGACTGGTGGCCGCGCTTTCGAGGTAGGCCAGCGTTTGCATGGCGTTCGCGTAGTCGGAGGTGTTGATGCCGGCGACCTGCGCCCCCACATTGCGGGTGAACGTCACCAGGCCTTCGGCCTCGAGCCGCCGCACTGCCTCGCGCACCGGGACTGGACTCGTGCCGAACTCGCGGGCGATCTGATCGAGGACCAGCCGATATCCGCTGGCAAAGCGTCCCGACAGGATGCGGGTGTGGAGTTCCCGGTAGACCTTCTCCGACTTCGACAGCGCCTGCTGCTGCGCACCGGCTGTACTCGGCATCTCCCTCGTTCCGTCCTCGGGTGGCGACACCCGCGATCGTATACGGCGGGGGTGGCCCGGCTGTCCCGGACCGCCCCCGCAGCGAGCGGTTACCGGTGGGTCGCCGCGGCGAGTTCGCGTGCTCCCGGGATGTCGAGCGCTTCCGGGCCGAGGGGCTTGCCGGTGCGGTCCTTGATGGTGAACGTCGCGGCCAGTCCGATCGCCGTGAGCGCGAACAGGTAGCCCGACACGGCCATGGTGCTGCCGAACGCGGCTTGGAGCCACGTCGCGATCATCGGGGCGAAGGCGCCGCCGAGGACCGCGCCGAAGGCGTAGGACAGCCCGGCGCCGGAGTAGCGGACCTGGGCGGGGAACATCTCGGCCAGCATGGCCGCCTGCGGTCCGTAGGTGAAGCCGATGCCGATGCTGAAGACCAGCATCGCCAGTGCGATCAGCAGCACGTTCTCGGTGTCGATCAACCAGAACATGGGGAAGACCCAGACGAGCAGGGTGGCGAAACCGATCTTGTACACCGCGGTGCGCCCGATCCGGTCCGACAACATCGCCGCCGACATGGTGGTGACGACCCAAGCCGCGCTGGTGAGGGTGACCAGGTTGAGAATCGTGGCGCGGTCCATCCCCAGCACCGTCGTGGTGTAGGAGAGCACGTAGCCGCCGGTCACCATGTAGCCGGCCGCGTTGTTCGCGGCGAACGTGAGGGTGCCCTGGAGCACTTGCCGCCCGTTGAAGCGGAACATCTGCACGAGCGGCAGCCGGACGCGCGGCTGCTCACCGTCGGCTTCGGTGAACACCGGCGACTCGGCGACGCCCAGCCGGATCACCGTGCCCACCCCGATGAGCACGACGGACAGCAGGAACGGAACCCGCCAGCCCCAGTCGAGGAATTGCTGCTCGGTCGTCGTCGCGGTGACGATGCTGAGCACGGCGGTGGCGATCAGCATGCCGACCGGGACCCCGATCTGCGGGAATCCACCGAACCGCCCACGTCGGTGCGCCGGGGCGTGCTCGACGGCCATGAGCGCGGCCCCGCCCCACTCGCCGCCCGCGGAGAACCCTTGCAGGACGCGCAGCGCGATGAGCAGGATCGGCGCCCAGATCCCGATCGACGCGTAGCTGGGCACCAGGCCGATCAGGGTCGTGGACACGCCCATCAGCATGAGCGTCAGGACCAGCATGGCTTTTCGGCCGAGCTTGTCGCCGAAGTGTCCCGCGACCATCGCGCCGAGCGGGCGGAAGATGAAACTCACGCCCACGGTGGCGAACGCCATCAGCCGCCCGGCCAGCTCTCCGTACGAGACGACGAACGGCTCGAAGAACAGGGGAGTCAGCACCAAGGCGGCGGCGTTGGCGTAGATGAAGAAGTCGTACCACTCGATGGTGGTGCCGACCAGGGTGCCCAGTGCGACTCGGCGATGTTCTCGCCGGGTTCTCTCCTGGGAGAGGTCCTGTTCGGGCATGACAGCTCCTTTGCTGTGTCCTGCGCTAGCCCCGGTCGCTGCCCTTGAAAACCGCCGCGATGACCGAGCCCGGCAGGTGTCCGACGGCGGTGGTCTCGGCATCGCGAGCCAACGGAAGCTCCCAACATCAGCTACGAAATCAGATATGATCCGGGATCTTGATGGGCGCGGCCGCTGTTGTCAATGGTCGGCCGCCTCGGGGCACTGCCGAATCGGTTTTCCGGACTGATGGGGAAACTTCCTCGTCACGGCTTGTGTGGGTCCGCGGTGCGGGATGCGCGCGTCGAGCCGTGCACTGTTGACCTCCGGTCGAGAAGTCGTATATGGCCACGCCGGATTTGCGCGGAAGATCCGTTCTCGAGTTGCCCTGTGGAATGAAGGCGACCCTGAGTGCTCCCAGTGTGGCGAGGTGTTGCGGGCGATGATCGATGGTCTGTATCATCTTGATCTTGTGGGTGGGATTGGGAATCGAATCGTCGGCAGCCGCATCGCGACGTCGTCGTCCCGGGTGCAGCTGCGTCCTACTTCCTTGGGGGAAGGTGGAATTCGTGGTCGATCCTGCTCCACGTGGCGCGGACGCTGGGGCACGGGGATCGCTGGATCGAGCTGTCGTCCGCGGGATGTGCGGACAACTCCTCCCGTTGCATTCGCGGTCGATCGCTGACCTGATCGGCGCGCGGAATCGCGGTTGTCGCTCGCCAGTCCTGCGTTCGCCGGATCCGCCTCGTTGCGTCCGTTCGCCGACTCCAGTACGGCATTCGCACCACTGGAGCCCTGTGAAAATTATGGGAAAACGGCATTCCCGACCGGAACGCGCGCGTGCCGGATTGATGGTGATATAGCTGCCCGTGGCCGACACGTCGTAATGACCGTTAGGTATGTCGACAAGACTCCGTTCGGCTGCGGAACGGCTCGTCTCCCATGTGTAACGGGGTGCGTCCCCGGCGGCGGAACTTCAAGTTTTCGTACACGTATGATACTTTGCGGTCCGAATGTCCGAACGGGGGCTAATTGGAGGGATATCGTGGATATCGATGTATTGGTGTGCGACGATTTGGACCTGTCCCGTTTCGCGCTTACCGCGCTGCTCGAGCGCAACGACGAGTTTCGAGTTGTCGGCTCGGTCGACAGCAAACTCGATGCATTAGAGTTAGCCGAGTTATGTAGGCCAGACGTGGTGATAATCAGCTTCGACAGCGGGGACAACGACGCGATCGCAATTGCCGAGAAGGTGGCGAGCCTTCCGGAATGCCGGAGCATGCTGCTCTCCACCGCGTTCGCCCGCTCGGTGGTCCGCCGGGCCTTCGCTGGCGGGGTCGGCGGAATGGTGCAGCGGAGCGTGCCTCCGCAGCAGTTCTTCGGCGCCATCCACCGGGTGTACCAGGGAGAACGGGTCTTCGACGCGGAGCTAACTGTCGCCGCGCTGGGTAATGGGGGCTGCCCGCTGACCCTGCGGGAGTCCTCCGTGCTGGAGCACGTTTCCCGAGGTGACACGGTGGTCGAGATCGCGGAGCGGTTGCACCTGTCGGAGGGGACCGTGCGCAATTACCTCTCGTCCGTGGTGGCCAAGCTGGGGGCGCGCAACCGGATAGACGCGCTGCGCATCGCCCGCGATTCGCACTGGATATGAACAGCGCGGTCGGTGTTGCCGGCCGTGCGGTAGCCGTGGGGATCCACCCGGCCGATTGGCGGAGCGCTCGGCGGGTGTCTGGGATGAATGATCTTTTCGAATGGGGTGGTCGGTGAATTCGATCTGGTTCGAACGCCGCTGAACGGGGCCGTGCCGTGTCAGGGGGAGTTGCGACGCGGATTTCCGATCGACGTCGTCCGGCGCGGTCCTGTTCTCGGTGTTTCGTCATGTTAATTTCGCGAGCATCGTCCGTCAACTTCGTGTTGTACGATCGGTGGGGATCAAGAAGTACCATCCGGGCCCCAGTGTTGCAATGGCCCGCGAAAGAATTTGGTTGCGCGCGAATGAATTCTTAATACTCGAATGCGCGATTTTCACCCCTGCTGGTCGGGAACTAGGTGGTGAACCGTGGCTGTGCTAGCCTCAATTCGAGTCTCGCGGCGCTTTCTCGTGCCGTACCGGAATGATTCCTGAAGCGCCCATCAGCCGTTTTGTGGGGTTGTCGAGCCGTGCGCGCGACAGGGGAGGGGAAACCAGGGCCATGGTCGATCTGTCGCACGCTGCCAGCGCTGCCGCGGTGATTCGCGAACACGCCCGCTCGACACCGGAACGCACCGCGCTGACCTTCGTGACCGATGTGGAGCGGACCGATGGCGCCGCCAGGTGGACCTACGCCCGACTCGACGCCGAAGCCAGGAGGGTAGCGGCCTGGCTGCGGACCCGCTGCGCAGCCGGTGACCGCGTGCTCCTGCTGTACCCGACCGGACTCGATTTCGCCGCTGCCTTCGTCGGTTGCCTCTACGCCGGAATGGCCGCGGTACCCGCGCCGTTGCCGGGCCGGTACCGCCAGGACCGGTTGCGGGTGCGTGGCATCGCCAAGGACGCAGCGGTGTCCGCGATCCTGACCGACACCGAAAACCTGCCCGCCGTCACGGAATGGGCCGAGGCTGAAGGGTTGAGCGGCACGGCTCTACTCGCGACGGACAGCGGTGAACTGGCTGGCGCGGGCGAGTGGGAGCCAGCGGACTTGGACCACGAGACGCTCGCGATGCTCCAGTACACCTCAGGTTCCACGGGTGAGCCCAAAGGCGTGATGCTCAGCCACGGCAATCTGCTGCACAATGTGGATGGTCAGCGCCGCGCGTTCGGGCTGACCGCGGAAACCGTTCTGGGCGGCTGGATCCCGCTCTTCCACGACATGGGGCTGCTCGGTCAGCTGGTGCCCGCGCTGCTGTGCGGTACGAGCTGCGTGCTGATGCGGCCCAGCGCGTTCCTGAAGCGGCCGGACCACTGGCTCCGGTTGATCGACGCGTACGACATCACCTGGTCGGCGGCCCCGAGCTTCGCCTACGAGTTGTGCTGCGCCCGGATCACCGATGAACAACTGGCCGGTGTGGACCTGTCCCGGTGGCGGTTCGCCGCCAACGGTTCGGAGCCGATCGACGTCGCGACGTTGGACGGGTTCGCGAATCGGTTCGCCGCCGCGGGGCTGCGGGGCGACGCGCTGTGCCCCTGCTACGGCATGGCCGAGGCAACGGTCTTCGTCTCTGCGGAGGGGTACCGGAAGGTCGTGGTGACCGAAGTGGACGCCGATCTGCTGGAGCAGCACCGGTTCGTGCTGGCGGAGAAGGGCGCTGATCTGGTGAGCTGCGGGACGCCGCGCGATTTCGACGTGCTGATCGCTGACCCGCAGACCGGGGAGGCGTTGGATCCCGGTGCCGTCGGCGAGATCTGGCTACGCGGGCCCAGCATCACCAAGGGCTACTGGGGCGACGACGCAGCGACCGAACGCGCCTTCGCCCCCGGCCGGTACCTGCGCACGGGTGACCTCGGCGCGCTGCACGACGGTGAGCTGTACGTGACCGGGCGGCTCGCGGAGGTGCTGACCGTGCACGGCCGCCACCTGTACCCGCAGGACATCGAGCGGGAACTGCGGGCACAGCACGGCGAACTCGGCAGCGCCGGTGCTGCTTTCACCATGCCGCTTGCCGACGGCAGTGCTGAGGAAGCCCTGGTCGTCGCGCACGAGATCAACGGGCGTCCGGCCAGGGAACGCCTGGAACAGCTGGCAGCTGAGATCAAGCAGACGGTCGCCCGCGAGTTCGGTGTCCGGCTCGACGGCATCGGACTGCTGCGGCGCGGTGGGGTTCGGCGGACCACGAGCGGGAAGATCCAGCGCGTTGCGATGCGTCGGCTGTTCCTGGACGGCGAGTTGAACGAGGTGTACGCCGACTACGAGCCGCGAGTGGTGGCTGCGCTGCGGCCCGAGCCGGCGGAGGTCTTACCGCGCTGAGAGTCCCCGCTCGGAGCGGCCACTCCAAGCAGCCCGGGGACTCACCGAACGGGGGCGGGCCGCGCTTCGCGCGCTGACCGCAGAACGGCGTCCAGCTCTTGGAGGACCTCCCGGGCCCGCGAGGCCGCCGCGGGAACGATGTCCTGCATTAGGAAGTAGCCGTGCACCAGGCTAGGACCGGGCACGTGCCGAACGGGCACGCCGCTGGCGCGGAGCTTGTCGGCCAGTTCCGCCGCCTCGTCGTGGAGCGGGTCGAACTCGGCCGTGGCGAGCACAGCCGGAGGCAGGTCTCGGAGGTCGGCGTTCAGCAGATCGACAGCGGGGTCGGTGCGCTGCCGCGGATCGGGGAGGTACTGCTCGTAGTGCCAGGCCATGTCGTCCACGGTCAGCAGGTATCCCGCCGTGTGCGCGGAGGACGCGGCGATCCGCAGGCTTGGATCCACCGGCGGGTACACCAGCAGTTGTGCGGCGAACTGGACGTCGCCGGTCTCGCGCGCATCGAGCACCACGCCGAGCGCGAGGCCGGCGCCGGCGCTGTCACCGCCGATCACGTGGTCGCGGTCCGGGAAGTTCCGGTCCGTCCAGCGGGCTGCGGCAATGGCATCGCGCAGCGGAGCGGGGTGCGGGAACTCCGGTGCCCGCCGGTAGTCGGCCGAGACCACCACTGCGCCCAGCGACGCCGCCACGATGCGGCAGACCCAGTCGTGGCTGTCTATGTCACCCAGCGACCACCCGCCGCCGTGCAGGTAGGTGAGCACCCGACCCTCGTCCGATTCCGGGGTGAAAACCCTGGCCCGGAAAGATGATCCGTCGATACCGTCGATCGTCCGGTCCGCGGTGCTGACGGCCGGGCGCGGGCCGCCGTCCTCCTGGCGCGGCCGGATTGCATTCCTCCGGTACAGCTCGCGGGCTCGCTCGATGGTCAGCTCGCGGGCCGGAACGGGAGGGCCGTCGGCGTGCTGCCACTTGATCAGGTTGCGGAGTATGCGGTCCAGAGGCATCGCAGCCCTCCTACGGACTCGTTCGAAGCGATGGGTGTGGTGCCGATGTGCGTTCTACTCCGAGGCGCACGCTCATGCTACGCGATTGATTGCACTGGAAGGGTTTTCGGGAAGACATGAAGAATGCATCCGTGGTGGTGTGCTGGTCATATTGCCCCTGGCTGTTTTTCGTCAGTAGCCTGACGGCGAACGCCGACGCTGGTGAAGGTGCTGGAGAGTTCCGCAGCCATTTGAATTCCTCTGCCTTCGAAAGTCGACCCGACCGTGGCCGCCCGACCGGCCCTCCCGCCGGCGCACGTGCACCGACGCAGCACAACAGAGAAGGAAATCGGCATGATTGTCTTGGGGTGCAACGGGTTCAGCCGCGGCGCGGAAACCTTCGCCGAGCACTTTGGTGCGGTCGGAACCGAGAAGCACTACGTGCTCGGCCACGACGCGGGTGCCTCGCTGCTGGTGGACGGCGAGCTGGTCGCCGCAGTGGAGGAGGAGCGGCTCAACCGGGAGAAGAAGACCTCCGACTTCGCGATCAACGCGGTGAACTGGTGCCTCGAACGCGCGGGCGTGCAGTTCTCCGACATCGACCTCATCGCCGTGCCCTGGAACTTCTCCTCCGAGGTGTTCGACGGGCTGCTGCTGGACATCGTGGGCGCGCCGCTGGACCCCGCGGACAAGCTGGGCCGGATCAGCCGCATCGGCAAGCTGTTCACCGATGCGCTCAGCCGCGATGCGGTCCTCGCCGACTTCGCCGCGCGCACCGGGTTCACCCCCGACCCGGACAAGGTCGTGTTCGTGCCGCACCACCTGGCCCACGTGATGACCGGCCACTACCTGGCGGGTGGGAAGGACGCGGCGTTCCTGATCAGCGACGGCCGCGCCGAACTGTTCTCGTCGCTGATCGGTGAGATCCGCAGCGGCCAGATCCGGGTCTTCGACGAGTCGACGATCAGCGCGAACGACTCGATGGGGAACCTGTTCGCTTCGATCACGCGCTACCTGGGCTTCGTGCCCAACAACGACGAGTACAAGGTGATGGGTCTGTCCGGGTTCGCCGGGCCGCCCTCGCCGAACCCGTTCCTCGACCACTTCGTCCAGCTGCACGAGGACGGGCGCTACACGCTGTGCAGGCCGCACGACGTGGAGAACCCGCGTTGCTTCGATCCGCTGCTCGAGCAGCACTTCGGTCCGTTCCTGGACACCCTCGAGTACAAGGCCAACCTCGCCGCGGCGGCGCAGGAGATGCTGACCACCGTCACCAGCCACCAGCTCCGCGCGCTGGAGGCCAAGACCGATCTGGACCACCTGCTGTTCGAGGGCGGCGTGGCGCTGAACTGCGTCAACAACACCGAATTGCTCGAGGGATCGCGGTTCGCCGACATGGACGTGAGTTTCGGCGCGAGCGACACCGGGGTGACCATCGGCGCCGCCGTCTACGCCTGGTCCAACCACCCGGACAACGCTGGCACTGCGAAGTCCGCCCCGGCGGTCAACCCGTACCTCGGCCCGGAGTACGACGAGGCGACGATCGAGCGGACACTGCAGGAGTTCGGCGACCGGGTGCAGTGGCGCCGGTTGGGGGACGACGAGGTCGTCGACCAGGTGGCGAAGCTGCTCACCGAGAAGGTCGTTATCGGCTGGTACGAGGGCCGGATCGAGCACGGTCCGCGGGCGCTGGGCCACCGCAGCATCCTCGCGAACCCGAAGTTCCCGGACATCAAGGACGTCATCAACACCAGGGTCAAGCACCGCGAGCCGTTCCGGCCGTTCGCGCCGATCGTGCTCGAGTCCGACGCGCCGAAGATCTTCGAGATGGGCAAGAAGACCCGCTCGCCGTACATGACGTTCGTGTTCCCCGTGCGGCCGGAGTTCCACGACGTGATCCCGGGTGCGACCCACGTGGACGGAACCTCGCGGGTGCAGACGATCACCGATGAGGACACCCCGCGGTTGACGACGCTCCTGCGCCGGTTCACCGCGTTGACCGACGTGCCATGCCTGATCAACACCTCGTTCAACGTGGCGGGCGAGCCGATCGTGTGCTCCCCGGCCGACGCGCTGAACTGCTTTTTGGGCACGGAGATCGACTACCTGGTGCTCGGCAACCACCTCGTCACGAAGACCGACCAACAGGCATGACATCCGCACACCGCCGTCGGGACGTCGAGGCGCGACGTCCCGACGGCGGTCTGCCGGTCTCCGGGAAGGCGGAGGAAGACTTCCGATGAGCACCGTCCACGAGACGACTGCGGATCTCACAGCGATCATCGATCATTTGGAACGGCTCGTCCTGGAAATCCGCGCCTCCGGCCGGTGGCGCATCCCGGAGATCAGCGCTGCCTGCGACGCCCTCGCCTGCGCGGCTGCACTGCTGCGCACGCAACAGGACGGCAACCTCGCCCACGCCCCGCTCCTGCACGATGCCATCGCGTTGGCGCGCAGCACCGTGGAGGCGACGAAGTTCGCAGCCCGCGAACGCATCGGATCGCATGCACCGGATTCCAGCGATCGGTTCTGACGGTCTCCACTATGGTCATTGAGCCTTTCCGGGTAAGCATCCGTGGCTCTGGGTAGTCGTCGTTGCTGTGGCTGGCGCGGGTGACGATGACACGCCGAAGTCGTTGTGGTGCAA
>NZ_JBSFBZ010000044.1:0-64737 GCF_053593195.1 Saccharopolyspora sp. NPDC002376 | reverse complement strand
GTGCGTAGCAGTGTTCGAACACTGCTACGCACTCACGACCCGTCGTTGCTGGCGTCGAGGTGTCGTTCGAGCGCGTCGAGCCGTTCCGACCACAGCGTGCGGTACGGCGCCAGCCATTCGTCGAGCTCGCTGAGCGCCTCGGGGCGCAGCTCGTACCAGCGGCGTTGGGCATCTACGCGCACCTGCACGAGCCCGGTTTCGCGCAACACGCGCAGGTGCTTGGACGCGGCGGGCTGGGGGAGGCTGAGCTGCTCGGCGACCTCGCCGGCCAGGCGGGGGCGTTCCAGCAGCAGGTCCAGGATCTGCCGCCGGATCGGCTGCGCGAGTGCTCCGAAAACCGACACTTCCGAAGTATGCCAACTGGGGAAAACAAGCGCCAGGGCGGGAGATCGAGGGCTGAATGCTGCCAGCGATTGTCGGTGGTGCGTGGCAGGTTCGGGGTGTGAGTGAGAGGTCGCCGCTGATCGGGGCAGGTGAGCTGGCGTGGGTCGGTGAGTTCTCCGAGCCGGCGCCGCACACCGATGCTGAGCTCGCTGCTGTGGTGGATCTGCTGGCGCAGGCTCGGGCAGTCGTGATCGGGCGTAGTCGCGATGAGGCATCCCGAGCTGCGGCGGAGGCGTTCGTGGCTGCCTGGTCGCAAGTTGGCGGGACTGTTCTGGCCACAGTGGACTGGCCTGAGGAGGCCGCGTCCTGGTTGCGACCGGCCCGGCGGATGACCGCCGATGCTCCTGACGCATGGGTGGTGGCCGCTGCTCCGCTCGGCTTCGCGCAGCTGGCTCGGCGTTTGCGGCACAGCACGGAGTGGGAGCCGTCCCGGACGGTCGCCTTCGCCGCTTTGCAGGACTCCAGGTTGCCTGCGCTCGCCGATGGGTACGTCCTTGACGGATTGCGCGGTGCGACGACGGACGGCGGAACCTGGGTGGTGCGCGGTCGTTGGGTCAGCACGACTTCGAACGAGTCAGAAGCGCGTTGAGGCGAACACCGATCAGCGTCGGCCAGCGCTCGGCGCGGAACTGATGCCCATTGCTACGAGCCGAGGACGAGGAGAAGCATGACGGTCGACGCGAAGGTGACGGAGAGGGCCCTGCGGCTGCGGGAGTTGGGCGCGGACACGTTGGTGCTGCCCAACGCCTGGGACGCCGGCAGCGCGGCAGTCATCGCGGCTGCGGGCGCCCCGGTGATCGCAACGACCAGTGGTGGTGTTGCCTGGTCGGTGGGGCGTTCGGACGGCCAGGGGGCCACGCGCGAAGAGATGGTGTCGGCTGCGGCGCGGATCGCTGCGGCGGTGGACGTGCCGGTCACGTTCGACGCTGAAGGCGGCTACGGCGACATCACCGCGACGGTGACGGGCCTGATCGGTGCCGGAGTCGTGGGGATCAACCTGGAGGACTCCAAGGCGGACGGCACCCTGCGCTCCGTCGAGGAGCAGGCGGCCCGGATAGCCGAGGCTCGGGCGGCATCGGTGGCAGCGGGGCTGCCGGAGCTGGTGATCAACGCGCGCACGGACGTGTACCTGTTCGGAATCGGCGAGGAGAGCGGCCGACTCGCGGACGTGCAGGCCCGCACGGCGGCGTACGCGGAGGCCGGGGCGGACAGCATCTTCGTGCCCGGGCTGCTCGACCTGGACGCCCTGGCTGAACTCGCGGCAGGCCCGCTGCCAGTGAACGCGATGGCTCTTCCAGGCGGCCCCGCGGTCGCCGAGCTGGTCAAGGCCGGGGTGAAGCGGATCAGCGTCGGTACCGGGGTGGCTCAGGCCGCCTACACCGCGGCCCGCAAGGCGACCCTGGAACTGCTGGGCGAGGGCACCTACGCGTCGTTGGACGGCGTATTGGACTACGGCACGCTGAACGGACTGTTCCCGAAGTGACGGCGCGGCGTCTGACTTCCGAGATTGTGAAGAAGGGGCTGGTGCGCGCTGTGAAGCCTGCGCACCAGCCCCTCCGCGCGTACAGCACCGGCCGCGTTCGGCGTCGACTCCTGGGAACGTCGCGGTCCGCAGGTGCTCGGTTCCGCGATTTCAATGGAAACCGATTCCACGGGTTTCGGCGGAGGTGGCGTGGAGTGGGTCTTCGCGGAGCAGTGAGTACATGAGCATGTCTTGCCGTTTCGGGCCTACCTGTTGCCAGCTTCCGAGCAGGCCTTCTCGGCGGAAGCCGACTCGTTCGGCAGTGCGTATCGACGCCGTGTTCCATGGTTCGACGTTGAGCTGGAGGCGGGGGATTCGGAGGTCGTCGATGGCCCAACGCACGACCATGCGAAGGGCTGATGCTGCGACGCCTTGTCCTCGGGCTGATTTGACCAGCCAGTATCCGAGGGATGCTCGGCCCTCGGGAAGGTCGTTCACCCAGAGGCCGATTGATCCGAGTGGTTGTTCGTCTGCACGTCGTGTGATGACGAACGGGTAGCCGGTTCCTGTGGTGGCTCTGTCCCACTGGCGGTGCACGAACGCCGTGCCGGCCTCGTCTGAGCAGGTCGGAGGGATTGTTGTGATCAGTGGGATGTAGTCGTCTTCTGAGGCTTCCCGGACGAGTGGGAGATCGTCGAGTTTCCAGGGGCGGAGTAGGAGCCCATCCGAGGTCAAATGCGGTACCGCCAGCTGCTGAACCATGACCGGATCTTGTCGCGACCAACTGTCGAGTGCACGCTGATTTCCAGGTGGTGATTCTCCACTGTCCACTGTGTCTGGATGGAACTTAACCGTCGAAGACTATGGCATGTGGGAGATTCCCCGCTCTGCAACGTGAAGGAAGCGGTGGTCATGCGGTGGTTTCCGGGGTCGGCGAGCATGGGGGAGGACGCCCGACTTCGAGGGGGCGAGGTCATGAGGATCAACGTTGATCTCAACCGGTGCCAGGCGTATGCGCAGTGCGCTTTCCTTGCTCCGGACGTGTTCCAGTTGCACGGTGAGGAAGCGCTGCTCTACCAGCCGAACGTCGACGAGGCTCGGCGCGATGACGTGTTGCGGGCGGCAGCCGCCTGCCCGGTCCAGGCGATCCTCGTGGACCGCATCGACGCCAAGCGGGGCGAGCGGCGATGACCGGCATCGTCATCGTCGGTGCGTCACTGGCTGGACTGCGCGCGGCTGAACACCTGCGCGAGGAGGGATTCGACGGTTCGCTCACCCTGATCGGCGACGAGCCGTACGAGCCCTACGACCGGCCGCCGCTGTCCAAGCAGGTCCTGCTGGGGAAGGTGTTACCGGAGGACACCGCGCTGCCTCGCCAACGCGAGATAGACGCCCAGTGGCGGATCGGCGTCGCCGCGGCCGGACTGGACCGGGCTCGCAAGCGAGTGCAGTTGGCCGACGGTTCGGAAGTCGAGTACGACAAGCTGCTGATCGCCACCGGAGTGTGTTCGCGACCGTGGCCCAATGAATCCGAAGCCGCTCTGGACGGCGTGTGCGTGCTGCGCACCAGAGACGACACCACCCACCTAGATCGTCTGCTGACGCGCAGGCCGAAGCGAATGCTGATCATCGGCGCCGGGTTCACCGGTTCGGAGATCGCTTCGGCGTGCAGGGAAAGGGGTTTCGCCGTCACCGTCGCCGAGCGCGGCGAAACACCGCTGGTGGGAGCCCTCGGCGGGGTCGTCGGTGACGTCGCCGCGCGACTGCAGCGCGAGCACGGGGTCGACCTGCGCTGCGGTGTCATGGTGACGTCGCTGGAGGGCGATCCGGCCGGACGGCTCAAGCGCGCGCACCTGTCCGATGGTTCCGTGCTGGACGTCGAAGTCGCCGTCGTGGCGCTCGGCGCGGTGCGCAACACCGCTTGGTTGGACGGCTCGGGGCTGGCGGCGGGACCTCGCGGCGTCGCCTGCGATGCCGGGTGCCGGGCTTTCGACGTGCACGGCATCGTCACCGACGACGTGTTCGCCGCGGGAGACGTCGCGCGCACACCGCATCCGCTGTTCGGCTACCAGTTCCTCTCGCTGGAGCATTGGGGCAACGCCGTGGCGCAGGCCGAGATCGCTGCGCACAACATGATCAGCCCCGAATCCCGACGCCTGCCGCACCTGTGGACGCCGTCGTTCTGGTCGTCGCAGTTCGGGGTGAACATCAAGTCCGTCGGGGCGCCGTCGATGGGCGAGGAGATCGTGGTGACGCAGGGTTCAATCGCCGACCACAGCTTCGCCGCTGCCTACGGCTACCAGGGGCGGGTGATCGCCGCGGTCGGCTTCGACCACGGGAAGTGGATGGGCGGCTATCGCAGGCTGATCGAGCGCGCTGCCACGTTCCCACCCGAGCTACCTGGCGGACGGGGTGTGCGACCGGTTCCGGCGCGGTTCCCAGATCCGGCGCTGCCCAGTCACGGGCCCACCGTCACCCTGACCGGCCACTCGCCCAGCGACAAGCGGGTCGTGTTCACCCCGTCCCGCGCTTGATCGACAGGAGCCGTCGCATGACTTCAACCAGCCCGGTGCAGCGGGTCGCCGATCCGGCCGCGCGCCCTGACCCGTACCCGATCTACGCCGAACTCCGCCGGACACCGGTGGTGCGCGACGAGAGCGGCGTCCACCTGGTCACCACCTACTGGGAGATCCGCGACCTGCTCCAGGACCCGCGGATCAGCTCCGACGCCCGCAACCTCGCGCCGGGCGCGAACACGCTGTTCGCCGAGGAGGACGAGGCGACGCTGCCGCCCAGCTTCATCCGTCTCGACCCGCCCGAGCACGACCGACTGCGCCGCCTGGCGATGAGGCCGTTCGGGCCGCCGCACAGCCCGCGCCGCATCCACGACATGCGCGGCGAGCTCACCGCGATCGTCACCGACCTGCTCGACGGGCTCGTGGGCAGCGAGCAGTTCGACGTGGTCGACGACTTCGCCTATCCGCTGCCGGTGGCGGTGATCTGCCAGCTCCTGGGCGTGCCGAGGGAGGACGAGCCACGGTTCCGCGTGATGGTCGACGGTGTGATCGCCGGGCTGAATCCGGCGCTGCCGGTGGAGGATCGGCGCGCGGCGCAGCACAGTCGCTTCGAACTCGGGCAGTACCTGGCCGAACTGATCGAGCAGCACCGCCGTCACCCCGGCAACGACATGCTCTCCGCATGGGTCACCGACGAGGGGCCGGAAGGGCGGATGTCGCTGGTGGAGCTGATCACGAACGCGGTGCTGCTGCTGATCGCCGGGCACGAGACGACGGTCAACCTGATCGCCAACGGCATGCTCACCCTGCTGCGCCAGCCGGACGAACTGCAGCGGCTGCGCGACGATCCGTCGATCGTGCCGACGTTGGTGGAGGAGCTGCTGCGTTACGAGCCGCCAGTGCATTTGCTGCCGCAGCGCACCACGTTGATCGATCTGGAGGTTGCGGGCAGGGTGATCCCGAAGGGTGCGCCGGTGTGGCTGATGCTGGCGTCAGGCAACCGGGATCCGAAGCGCTTCACCGATCCGGACCGCTTCGACCCGACCCGCGAGGACAACCAGCACCTCGGTTTCGGCTTCGGTGTGCACGCCTGCTTCGGAGCGCCGCTGGCGCGCCTGGAAACCCAGGTCGCGCTGACCGAACTCGCCCGCAGACTGGGCAATCCCGAGCTGGTGCAGGACCCGCCGCCGTACCGGCCCAGCCCGGTCCTGCGCGGGCCCCGGCACCTGAACATCCGCAGCGAGATCACCAGGGCTGCTTGATGCGCGGATCTCTTCCGCGTGGTGTTCTACCGCGTCATGTCCAGAGCGGACTGGCTGGATAGTTGCTTCATCGTCCGTGCAGGGCAGGTTGGTGCTCGTGAGTGCGAAAACCGGTTCCAGCCGGTTTTCGCACTCACGAGATACCGTCTCGAGGCGCGGAACGTGGTTGAGGGCGATCACGAGGACAGCCGGGAAGATCGCTTGAGAAGTATGTCTGATTCGTGGTTATGATCATCCACTTCGTTCGCGTCGCGAAGGTGGGTGATCGCAGTGCTGAAGAACAAGAAGCTCTTCCTGCCGTACGTGGTCACGGCTGGCGTGATGTTTCCGTTCGCGGATCACTTCGTCTTCGGTCGTCCGCCGGGGGACACCGTTACCGAGTGGGTTCCGGCGTTGGCCTTTTCGGTCGGCTACTTCCTCTTGGTCCTCTTCGCGTTCGAGATGGGGGAGAGGCTGGTTCGACGTAAGAACGGGGCGGGCTCGTGATGCCGTTTTCCCCGTGGTTGGAGATCGCGCTCGGTTGCGTGTACCTGGCGGTGAACGTCTTCGGCTGGTTGAGCGCGGCGCGGTCGGAGCTCGCGCGTTTCGGCGTGCCAGCTCACCTGGCAGCGGCTCCGAGGAGCTTGGTCGGGCTCAGGTGGTTGGGGTTGTTCCTGTTCCAAGCCGGGCTGATGACCAATGTGCTGGGGGCGCCGCGCCCTGTCTCGTCGTGGGCGTTCGTGTTGGCAGGCGCGATCGGGAGCATCCTCATCGTCGCTGTGGCGATGTGGGAACGTCGCTTGAAGCGGAACTGGCAGGCGGCGCAGTAGCCGAGAACCGCGCTTCAACCACCCAGCAACCAGTCCGCGTCTTCGGTGGTTTCCAGCACGCGGCTGAATTTTCGTTGCAGTGACGGGTCGGTTGCCGCGGCTTGCAGGACATCGAGCAGGTGCGGTGGTGGGTTCAGCAGCGTGTTGGCGACCGTGGTGGTGTCGCGGCCGCCGCCCGGCGCGTGCCACCACGCGTCGTGGGTTCGCTGCATCCAGTCGGCGTCGAACGGGCCGGTGTGCGCGTTGATGGCTTCGGCGTGCATGGCCGCAGCGGTCACCGCGGAGTTCACTCCCGGTGCGGTCAGCGGGTCGTTGACCACGACCGCGTCGCCCAAGCCCAGCACCGCGCGCCCGGATGGCAGCACCGCGACGGGGTGCCGAACGGTGGGGGTGATGGCTCCGGCCAGCGCTGCGCGCTCATCGGTGAGCGTCGTACCAGCGAGTTCGTCGTGCTCGCGCGGGATGTCGCGCAGCAGTTCGCGGATTCGCCGCCAGAGTTCGGCGGGGTCTGGATGGTCCCGCCAGGTGTCCCACGGCCCGCCTGGCAACGCCTCGACGAGCAGCGCGTAGCAGGTGCCGGTGAAGGTCAGCGCGGGGAGCACGAGCAGTTCGCCGGCGCCCGGGACCACGGACCAGCGGATCGTCGTGGTGTCGCTGGCGGGATGCGGGATGTGGAGGTAGACCGCCGCGATCTGGCGCTGCGGCTCGGTGTGCGGGGACAGGTCCGCGTTTCGCGGGAAGAGTCCCCCTCCGCGGTCTGTTGCCACGAGCACCAGGTCGTGGTCGGCGGCCAGGTCGTCGAGCTCGTTCTCGCCGACGGTCCGGTAAGCCACGTTGTCGAGCTTTTCCAGCCAGGCAGCCAGTTTCAGGCGGTGATCCACTGACTGCGCCGGTCCGCCGATCAGATCGGCGAACCAGTCCAGGACGCAGTGGCCGTCCAGCCACAGCGACAGGCGGCCCTTCGTGATCGCCGGTGCTTCGTCGTCCCACAGCGCCAGCCCGGCGCTGCGCTCGGGGCGCAGCCTGGCGCCGAACACGCACTGCGTGGACATGATCCGGCCACCGCGGAGATCAGTCGGCCGCTGCCCGGACAGCAGCGTCACCCGATGTCCGCTGCGCTGCAGCAGGTGTCCGGTCAGCAGCCCGGCAACGCCACCGCCGACGATCGCAACACTCCTGGTCATGGTGCCTCCTCCGTGCCTGCGGCACGTGGCGACGGGCCAGCTCGGGTACTGGCGGGGTGCCCCGTCGTCCGTGCTCCACGTCCCGGCCCGCCGTCGTGGATCGCCGGGTTCTGAGGTGGTTTTCCACTTCCCACCTGTAGGGACGTAGGCGATCGTTCTCGGGTTGGCAGCCGTTCGAGTGACGCGCACCGGATTCGTGCGGGCGTGTCGGGGAGTACGGAAGCACTGGAGGCAGTGCGTCAGGCTTTGTCGAAGTCGGGGACGGTGAGGGATCCGTCTTCGGCGAGGGGGAAGCCCGGGTTGTAGGCGATCTCCCAGAGGTGGCCGTCGGGGTCCAGGAAGATGCCCGCGTAGCCGCCGTAGAAGGTCCTGGCGGCGGGCTTGGTGACGGTCGCGCCGGCCTCGGAGGCTGCGGCCATGATGTCGTCGACCTCGTCCTCGCTCCGGGTGTTGTGGGCGAGGGTGATGCCGCTGAAACCGTTGCGGTGTGCGTCCGGCAGTCCGCAGTCCGCGGCGAGCTTCTCCCTGCTCCACAAGACGAATGCGCTGCCGCCGGTCTGGTAGAAGGCGGTCTCCTCGATTTCTTGGCCCTGCCAGCCCAGCGCTTCGTAGAACGCGCGTGCGCGCTGGAGGTCATCGACGCCGAGAGTGATGAGACTGATCCGTTGTTCCATGCCGCAGCACTCTAGGTATTCGGGCGGTCAGTGCGGGACATGTGCATTCGGCGGCGGCCGCGCTGGGGCTGCCACTGCCTGTGGCAGATGCGCGGTGCCGGTGCGCCTGCCGGGTCGTGAGCGGTGTTGGCGCGGGTGAACGAGCCTTCGATGACCGCTTCGGCTTCGGCCCGTCTCTGCCAGCCCCAGATCTCGCCGCGCTTGCGGGGCTCCAAGTCCCTGTAGGTGGCGAAGAAGTGGCTGATCTCCTCGCGGTCGTGCAGCGGGACGTCCGTCAGGTCCCGGACGTGGTCGGCCCGCGGGTCGTCGGCTTGCACGCACAGGATCTTGGCGTCCGGGCCGTGCTCGTCGTGCATCCAGAACACCGCGACCGGCCGGACGCGGATGGCGCAGCCGGGGAAGGTCGCGGCGACCACCTGTACCAGCGCGTCGAGCGGATCGCCGTCCTCGGCGAGGGTGCCGGGGAAGTAGCCGTAGTCGGCCGGGAACTGGGTCGCGGTGAACAGGGTGCGATCCAGTCGGATCCGCCCGAGCTGGTGGTCCATCTCGTACTTGTTGCGAGATCCGCGCGGGATCTCGACAACCATCTCCAGTTCCACGGTGCTCTCCCCTCACCGCCGGATCTGGTGCCACACCCAGTGTCGCGCAGCCCGAGCCAGGACACCCGCCGACCGATCCGCTCGGTTCACCGACCGAATCGGTCGGGTACCGTCAGGGCATGGCACGAGCGTTGCGGCAGCACGTGGACGAGGAGATCCTCGATCGCGCGGCTGCGTTGTTCGCCCAGCACGGCTTCGAGCAGACGTCGCTGAAGGCGCTGGCGGACGCCGTCGGGCTGTCCAAGGCGGGGTTGCTGCACCACTACCCGAGCAAGGAAGCGCTCCACGCGGCGGCGCAGGAGTTCGCCGCGGTGCGGTGCAGGCAGGTGTTCGACCAGGTCGCATCGCTGCCGCTGGGGTCGGCGCGGGACCGGCGCGTGCTGGAGCTGCTGACCGACACCGCGCTGGACCGGCCGGGCCTGGTGGCGCTGCTGTTCCGCCCGGTCACCACGCCGGAGGCGCACAACCAGGACGAACTGCTGTCCGAGCTGTTCGCGATCGCCCCGTCCGATGCGGAACGGCTGATCCGCGTGACGGGCGCGCTGAGCGCTCTGGCGGTGCTGAGCCTGGCCGCCAACTACCGGGGCGACAAGACCTCGTGGCGACCGCGCATCGTCGAGACCTGCTTCAACGCCCTCGGGCACATCGGTTGACGTCCTATGTGGACGAAAGAAGTACCGCCTCGTCTAGGAGAGGGACATGGCACCGGAATCCAAGCCGCTGACCGCGAACAGCCCGGTCGGTGACTGGCTCGCGCACCCGGAGGGCGCGGCGCTGCTGCGAGACCTGCTGGCGCAGGCCGGTTTGGACGAGCAGGCACTCGCACCGGTGCGCCAGCTGCCGCTGCAGCAGCTGGCCGACATGAGCCAGGGCTCGTTGTCGCAGGACGTGGTCGATGACCTGGTACTGCGTGCTAATGGCGGCACGATGCCCGACCCGTCCACCGACGACACCGCCTGGCGGGAGCGCATCACGCCGGGCCGGTTCGACGGCAAGACCGTGGTCGTCACCGGCGCCGCCTCCGGCATCGGCCGGGCCACCGCCTCCCGGATCGCGCGGGAAGGCGGTCGGGTCGTCGCGGTGGACATCTCCGCCGAACGGCTGGAGGCCCTGACCTCGGAGTTGCCGGACTCCGAAATCATCACCGTCGTCGCGGATCTGACCGACGCCGACCACATCCAGCGGATCCTCGACGCCGCCGGGCCGCGCATCGACGGCCTGGCCAACGTGGCAGGCATCAGCGACGACTTCTCGCCGATCCACGAGGTCACCGACGACGTCTGGCAGCGGGTCTTCGCGCTCAACGTCGACGGCTTGTTCCGGCTGACCCGCGCGGTCGTCCCGGTGATGCTGGCGGCCAACCGGGGCTCGATCGTCAACGTGGCCTCCGAGGCCGCGCTGCGCGGATCCGCCGCAGGAGTCGCCTACACCGCATCCAAGCACGCCGTCGTCGGCATCACGCGCAGCACGGCGTTCATGTACGGCCCGCAGGGAATCCGGGTCAACGCGGTCGCACCCGGCGGCGTGGCCACGGGAATCGCCAGCGCCGGCACCACGTCGGAGTTCGGCGGCGGACGCCTCCGCGACGTTCTGGCCCTGATCCCGCCGATCGCCGCCGCCGAACACCTCGCGGCCTCCATCACCTTCCTGCTCAGCGAAGACGGCGTGAACGTCTCCGGAGCGATCCTCCCCTCCGACAACGCCTGGTCGGTCCAGTAGCGCTCACCGCAGCGTGCGGCGGTTGGCGCGGCGTTGTTTGAGGGCCAGGTGCAGTTCGAGGCGGACGAGGCCGTTGGACAACTCCGCGCCGAGCAGCTTGCTGATCCGGTCGAGTCGGTAGTAGAGGCTGCTGCGGTGCAGGTTGAGCCGGGCGGCGGTGGCCTGGACATCGCCGCCCAGATCGAGGAAGGTCTCCAGCGTTTCGAGCAGCATCGGTGCTGAGGTGCCTGCGCTGTCGATGGAGGAGAGCGCGAGATCGGGTTCGGCGTCGATGAGGGCGCGGTAAGCGCCCAGCGAGGACCAGGTGGCGTGCCTGTTCAGCGCCGGGTCGAGACTGGCGAGCTCGGCTGCGGCGACGGCCTGGTCTCGTGCCGTTTCGGCTGAACTCCGCCCGAACGGAAGAGGTTCGCTGATCCCGAGGGCGAGTTCGCTTCCGGTGGCCAGGCAACGGGAAACGACCTGGTCGATCTCGTCGAGGAGGTCCGGTTGGCGGACCAGCACGAGTGCGTGCGACATCGAGACGTACGAGCCGACGTAACCGGGGGAGGCCCGCAGCACCGGGGTCATCGCGCCGGTCAACGCCCGGAGCTCGGAGGGCCTGAACGGTCGCGCACCACCGTCGCGGGGATGGGCCGCGATGGCGACTATGACCTGGATGGTGCCGTCGACGATGTCGGGCACGGCCGTCGCGAGCTCGGACGCGTCGCCGCCGTCGAACAGCCGCCGCACCAGCGCGTCGGCGTCCTGGCGAGCGGATCCGGGTCGGGTGCGGGCGGCGATGTCGAGCAAGTCGGCCAGCGCGGTCGCGCCGTGCTGCAAAGCGGCCAGATCTGAGTCCGCGAGATCCTCGGCCAGCATCCAGAGGTGTCCAAGGAGATCGTCGTTGCGGCGCAAGGGAATGCAGACCCGGGACGACATGCCGAGCGCTGCGTTGGCCGGGATCTCGATCGGTCCGGCCACCTCGTCGGTGAGGTGCCGGTCCTGCCAGTCGCGGACCTCCGGCGACACGTGGCGCGCCAGGATGGCCGAGATCCGCGCTTCGTCGGCGTCGCCGCGCGGGGCGCTGTAGGCGATGAGTTCGCCGCCGGTGCCGTCGATGGTCAGGCTCCGGCCGAGTCGAACGGCCAGCGCGTCGAGCTCCTGCTGTACCCGGTCGACGACCACGTGCCCTCCCAGCGCGGATTTCCGACGATTGTAGGAGACAGCGAGGCGAATTCCGTGCGTTCTGCCGGTGCGACGAGCGCGCCCCGCTGCCTAGATTGCTCCGCAACCGATGACCGGAGAGGAGCGCCCGTCATGGCCGCATCGCTCGTGCACCGCCCCTGGGTTCCTGAGGAATCCGAGAAGCGCGTCCAGACCATCGCTGCCGACGCGGCGAACGCGACTCCGAACGCCCTGCTCGCCGAGTTGGACGGTCTCGTGGCGGAGAACCGCCGGATCCACGACGTCGAGTGCGTCAACCTGAACCCGGCGACCAACATCATGAGCCCGCGCGCCGAGGCGATGCTCTCGGCGAACCTCGGTTCGCGGCCCTCCCTGGGGTATCCGGGCGACAAGTACGAGATGGGCCTGGAAGCGATCGAGCAGATCGAGGTCATCGCGGCCGAACTCGTCGCCGAGGTCTTCGGCGCGCGCTACGCCGAGGTGCGGGTGGCCTCCGGGGCGATCGCCAACCTCTACGCCTTCCTGGCCACCTGCGAACCGGGCGACACCATCATCGCCCCGCCGCCGGTCATCGGTGGGCACGTCACCCACCACGCGGGCGGTTCGGCGGGGCAGTACCGGCTGAACACGGTGCCGGCGCCGGTCTCGGCCGATGGGTACACCGTCGACGTCGGCGGATTGCGGGCCCTGGCGCGCGAAGTCCGCCCCAAGCTCATCACGATCGGCAGCAGTCTGAACATCCACGATCACCCGGTCGGCGCGATCCGCGAGATCGCCGACGAGGTCGGGGCGAAGGTGCTCTTCGACGCCGCCCACCTGTGCGGGCTGATCGCCGGACGGGCCTGGCAGCAGCCGCTCGACGAGGGCGCGCACCTGATGACGTTCAGCACCTACAAGAGCCTCGGCGGACCGCCCGGCGGAGCTGTCGTCACCAACGACGCGGATCTCGCCGAACGCCTCGACTCGATCGCTTTTCCCGGTCTGACGGCGAATTTCGATGTGGCCAAGGTCGCGGCGCTGGCGGTGACGATGCTCGACTGGAAGGTCGCGGGCCGGGCCTACGCTGCGGCGATGGTGGACACCGCGGCACAGCTGGCCGAAGAGCTGACCGGGGCTGGGCTCCCGGTCTTCGCCGGCGCGCACGGACCCACCCGCTCGCACCAGTTCGCCCTGCTGGCGCAGCAGTGGGGCGGGGGCCAGCACGCGGCAAAGCGCTTGCGTCGAGCCAACATCCTCACCTGCGGCATCGGTCTGCCGGAGGAGCCCGTCGACGGTGACGTCAACGGGCTCCGCCTGGGCACACCGGAGCTGGTCCGGTTGGGTGCGAAGCCTGCGGACATGGCGGACCTGGCCGCGCTGATCGACCGAGGTCTGAACGCCGACCCGGAGCAGGTGGCTCCGGACGTCACCGCTTGGCGCAAGCAGTTCACCGGCGTCCACTACACGGCCGATCAGCCCGCCTGATCGCTCACCAGGTGACGGGGAGTTTTTCGAGGCCGTAGATGGCTTGGTGGGTGGCGAAGGGGACCTGCTCGTCCGGGATGGCCAGGTGGAGGTTCGGGAACTTCCGCAGCAGGGCGGGGAAGGCGATGCGCATCTCCATGCGGGCCAGCGGTGCACCGAGGCAGTGGTGGATGCCGTGGCCGAAGCCGAGGTGCGGGGTCGTCTGGCGGGTGATGTCGAGCTGGTCCGGCTCGTCGATCAGCGCTGGATCCCGGTTCGCCGCGGGGAGGTTGAACATCACGAGGTCACCGCGGCGGATGGTGCTGCCCTCGAACTCGATGTCGCGGGTTGCCATGCGCGGCGAGCCTCCGTTGACGACGCTGAGCCAGCGCAGCAACTCCTCGACGGCCTTGGGCACGCTTTCCGGGTCGTCGCGCACGAGCGCCAGCTGGTCCGGGTGGCGCAGCAGCGCGAGAGTGCCCAGGCCGAGCATGTTCGAGGTCGTCTCGTGGCCCGCGACGAGCAGCAGGTTGGCGATGCCGACCAGCTCGGCGTTGGTGAGCTGGTCGTCGTGGTCGCGGATCAGCATGCCGATCAGGTCTTCGCCGGGGTCGCGGCGGGCCCGCGCGACGAGTTCGTTCATGTAGGCCAGCGATTGCCGGGCGAGCTCGACCTTCTCGTCTTGGGGCAGCGTGGTGTCGAGCTGGCGGTTGGTGCGCTCCTGGAACTCGGCCTGGTCGTCGGCGGGAACCCCGAGCAGCTCGCAGATGACCAGCGACGGGATCGGCAGCGCGAAATCGGCGACCAGGTCGGCGGGTGCGCCGTGGCGCGCCATCGCGTCGAGGTGCTCGTCGACGATCTCGACGATGCGCGGTTCGAGCCGGCGCATGCGCCGCACGGTGAACTCCGGTGTCAGCATCCGGCGCAACCTGGTGTGGTCCGGCGGGTCCAGCGAGAGCAGGTTCCCGCTGCGGTCGCCGGACAGCTGGCGCGGGTCCAGCGTCAATCCGTCGAGGTCTTCGGGCCCCCAGCCGTTGTGGAAGGCGTCCGCGTCGCCGAGCATCCGCCGCACGTCGGCGTGCCGGGTGAGCAACCACGCCGACGGGCCGAACGGGGTCGGCACCCGGGTGATCCCGGGCTGCTCGCGCAGCGCCGCCGCGGCGGGCGCCGGGCCGAACCCGACGCGGAGGGCGCCGTGCTGTTCGGCGGTGGTGGACTGCGATTCGTTCATGCGAGCTCCTGGTCGGTTCGGTTGGTGGACTGGCCCGGCAGGAAAGCTGCGATCAGCAGCGCGAAGAGCGAAGCGACCGCACCGATGCCCAGCACGACGCGGAATCCGTTGAGCGAAGGCAGTGCAGCACCGCCCAGCTCGATCGTCATGTGCGCGAGCACGACGCCCGCGACCGAGCTGGACAGCGACGTGCCGATGGAACGCATCAGGGTGTTCAGGCTGTTGGCCGCTGCGGTCTCGGACACCGGAACGGCGGCCATGACCAGCGCGGGCATCGCGCCGTAGGCCAGTCCGACCCCGGCGCCGATGATGCTGGAGGCGATCATGAGCTGCCAGATGCTCGACATCATCACCAGGCTCGATCCGTATCCGACGGCGACCACCAGCGCGCCGATCATCAGCGTGACCTTCGGGCCCCTGGTCCGCGAGATCCGCGCCGACACCGGCGCCATCGCCATCATGATCAGCCCGTTCGGCGCCATCACCAGGCCCGCGGCGAGGATCGACTGGCCGAGCCCGTAACCGGTGGCTTCGGGCAGTTGCAGCAGCTGTGGGATGACCAGGGACGTCGCGAACATCGCGAACCCGAACACCACGGAGGCGACGTTGGTGAGCAGCACCTGTCGGCGCGCGGTGGTGCGCAGGTCTACCAGCGGTTGCGGCGTGCGCAGCTCCCACCTGCCCCACGCCGCCAGCACCACCAGTCCGGTGATGAGCAGGCCGGTGGTCAAGCCACCGGTCCAGCCCCAGTCGGCGCCCTTGGAGATCACCAGCAGCAGGCACAGCAACGCGACCGACAGACCCACCGCGCCTGGCAGGTCGAACCGTCCGCCGGTGCGGACCCGCGATTCCGGCACGAGCGAGGTCACGAGCACGGCTGCGACGGCGCCGAGGCCGGCCGCTACCCAGAACAAGGTGTGCCAGTCAGCGTTTTCGGCGATGAACGCGGCTGCGGGAAGCCCCAGCGCGCCGCCGACGCCGAGGGAGGCGCTCATCAGCGCGGTCGCGCCACCGAGCCGTTCCGGCGGCAGCTCGTCGCGCATGATGCTGATGCCCAGCGGGATTACGCCGGAGGACAAGCCCTGCAGCACCCGCCCGGCCACCATCGGGCCGAGCCCGTCGGAAAGCGCGCAGACGGCCGAGCCCAGCACGAGCATCCCGAGGCTGAACAGCAGCATGCGCCGCTTGCCGTACATGTCGCCGAGCCGGCCGATGGTGGGCGTGGCGACGGCCGCGGCCAGCAGCGTGGCGGTGATCGCCCACGCGGCGTCCGCTGCCCGCGCGTTCAGGAGCTCGGGCAGCTTCGGCACCAGCGGGATCATCAGCGTCTGCGTGAGCGAGACGACGATGCCGCTGAACGCCAGCACCGGGACGACAGTGCTGGACCGCACCTGCGGTGTGCGGGCCGCCGCGGGCGGTGTGCGGGAGGCGCAGGTCATGTGCGGAAGGACTCCCATCGTCTGCGCGGTCGGGCAGCTCTGTGGTCGGACCAGCGCACTCATCCGAGTTAAGTCAGTTGATTGACTGACGATAGCAGCTGGCGTTTGACCGGAGTCACGTCCGAGGTGCGCGTGCCCGGGGTGGGCGTCGGGGCGCATCGAACTGCAGGCCACACTGGAGCGGGCTCCCGGAACCGGTCGTGGAGCCGCGCCAGTCGGAGAGGCTCGCAGTCGGCGGGCTGCGCGAGGTTCCAGTGCGGTGGTGATCAAGGTGGGGCGAACGGCGGGCTCGACGCGGGCCGCGGCGACGCGGGAGCTGATCCTCTCGGCCGCGGAGCGGCTCTTCGCCGAGCACGGGGTGGCCGCGGTGTCCAACCGCCAGGTCAGCGAGGCGGCCGGGCAGGGCAATAACACCGCGGTCGGCTACCACTTCGGGTCGAAGGCCGACCTGGTCCGCGCGATCATGCGCAAGCACAGCGGACCGATCGAGGAGCTGCGCAGCGAGATGGTCGCGGCGGTCGGCGAATCGGCGGACGTGCGCGACTGGGTGGCCTGCATGGTCTGCCCGTCCACCCGCCACCTCGCCGACCTCGGCACGCCGACCTGGTTCGGCCGCTTCGGCGCGCAAGCCATGACCGACCCTGCCTACCGCGAGATCGTGGTGTCGGAGTCGCTCAACTCGCCCTCGCTGCTGCGAGCGACCGACGGGCTCAGCGCCTGCCTGCCCGACCTGCCGCTGGAAGTGCGCCTGGAGCGCCGCGACATGGTGCGCCAGCTGATGGTCCACATGATCGCGGAGCGCGAACGCGCGCTGGCCGAAGGAGAATCGACCCCGCGAGCGTCGTGGGAGGACGCGGCGAACGGCCTGATCGACGGCATCGTGGGCCTGTGGATGGCCCCCATCACCGGTTCCACAGGTCGCTGACGTCGCGATTGCCTGCCCGCTGGTACCCGCTTCAGCCATCGGAGTTCGTTACCGGTGTCGGCACGAAGATGCAGTGATGAATTGCAGGCCGACGGGAAGTGTCGAATAGGCGGACGTGACGTCACTGGTTGGGAAAGTTCAACAGCGAGCCAAGCGGATTGACCGCGAGCGAATTGAGAACGGGAAACCGCTGTTATGGCATCGAGGTGCGCGTCCTCGGTTCGGACGGCTGTGGCGTGCTCGAAGTCCCGGGAGGTTCTGCGCCGAGATTGAATGGTGCAGTGAACGACCTGCACCTGCCGTTGGACGTGAATTTCACCGACCCGGACGGGCAGCAGACCAGCCGAACCGGGTTCTGCGTTCCGGAGGATCATTGGGAGTGGTTCTCCCAGGTTCTGGCCAGGACTACCGCGGCGGCTCTGCTGGCGTTCGCCGGCGACCGCGGTTCGGCACGCGAATTGCTGACCGGTCGGCAGAAACAGCGGATGGGATCGGAGCACTCCCGGGTCAGTGCTGGCATGTGGTGCGATACGGGGATCAAGCTGGGCGGCCTTCCATTCGTCGGAACCGACTACGTGTTCCGCCTCCACGGGCGGCGAGTTGAAGTGTTCTCCGGACTCGCCAAGGCCTCGTACCGCCTGTTGAAGGATCACGACCTCGAAGGACATGAAACCGCGCTGCCGGGCTTGTTGGCCTCTTGGCGGCGGGTGGAGGACGACATCGCTCGAGCCTGGGGCGGTGTCGTGCGTTCACCGTGATCAACCAGGATCAAAACCACAGTCCAGGTGTTCACCGGCACACCTGCATCGCTTTCACCCGGGCACCCAGAAGCACTCGTCGTCACCAGCGGAAATGCTGCGCTCGCAGGCATGTCGGGCCTGTTTACAGCCAGTTCTTGCGTTTGAAGATGGCGTAGAGGCTGAGGCAGACCGCGAGCATCAGGACCACCGCGAACGGGTAGCCGAGGCTCCAGTGGAGTTCGGGCATGATGTCGAAGTTCATGCCGTAGACCGTGCCGATCAGGGTGGGGGCGAACAAGATCGCCGCCCACGACGAGATGCGCTTGATCTCCTCGTTCTGCGCCAGGCTCGCCTCTGTCATCTTCTGCATCTCTTCGTTCTGGGCCTGGGTGACCAGCGTGGCGTTGACGGTGAGGATCTTGTCCAGCAGCTGCCGGAAACCGTCCACCCGCTCGCCGACCGTGGTCGCGTGGTCGGCGACGTCGCGCAGGTAGCGCTGCAGCTCCTGGTCGATGCCGTACTTGTCGAACCCGGCTTCCAGGCTGCGCAGGATGTTCAGCAGCGGCTGCGTCGCCCGCTGGAACTCGATGACCTCGCGGGACAGCTCGTAGATGCGCCGCGACGCGTGCGGTTCAGCCCGGAATACCTCGGTCTCGATCTCGTCGATGTCGTTCTGCAGCCCGGCGATCACCGGCGCGTAGCCGTCGACGACGTTGTCCAGCACCGCGTACATCACCGCCTCGGGTCCGCGGCGCAGCAGGTCGGGGTCGTCCTCCATGCGCCTGCGCACCGCCGACATGTCGGGGGACTGGCCGTGGCGGACGGCGAGCACGAAGTTCGTGCCGATGAACAGGTGCAGCTCGCCGAAGCTGACCTCCTCGGTCTCGTCCACGTAGGTCGCGGCGCGCAGCACCACGAACAGCGTGTCGCCGTAGCGCTCGATCTTGGGCCGCTGGTGCGCGACGATCGCGTCCTCGACGGCGAGCTTGTGCAGGTCGAACTCCTCGGCCGCGGCCAGCAGCTCCGCCTCGGCCGGCCGGTACAGCCCGATCCAGGCCATCGTGCCGGGCTCGCTGCGCAGCTGCCGGTAGGTCTCGGCCAGGCTCGACGGGGTCGAGACGCGGACACCGTCGTGGTAGATCGCGGTGTCGATCAGCGGCCGGTCGGCCAGCGGCCGGTCGTCGTCCGGACGCGGGTCCATCGAGTGCTCGGGCGCTTGGGGCTCGACGATTCGCCGCGGCTTGCGCAGGGACCGGGGACGCCATTCGGGCACTAGAACCTCCTGGGTGCGGGAGCAGGCGAAGGTCGAAGACCTCGCCGTCCACGATCGTGGTGAGCCTACCCAGCGTCGGGTCGGCTCCGCTCTCCCGGACACGGCAGGTCGGAGCGCGTTTCCGCGTCAGCTGCCCGCCGGGGCAGTGCTCCGGGTGGCGGTGTTGACCTCTACCATTCGGGGGTGGCCGCCTACGACTTCGACGCCTTCGAGCATATGGACGCCTCGAGCCTGCCGCTGCGCCAGCAGCGGATCCTGGCCACGATCCAGGATTGGGTGAACAGGTACGGGTACTCGCCGAGCACCCGCCAGATCGGCGAAGCCGTGGGACTGCGCTCGTCCTCCTCGGTGTCGAAGCACCTGAACGCCTTGGAGGAGAAGGGTTTCCTGCGTCGCAGCGCCACGGTGTCCCGTCCGATGGACGTGCGGGCGTTCCTGCAGCCGACGGCGGCGAGCGGGGGAGAGACGTCGGTGCCGGTGCCCGTGGTCGGTGACATCGCGGCCGGCGCCCCGATCATCGCGGACGAGCACCTCGGCGACGTGATGAGCCTGCCCCGGGAACTCACCGGCCGCGGCAACGTGTTCGGCCTGCGGGTGCGCGGCGACTCGATGATCGACGCGGCGATCTGCGACGGCGACATCGTCGTGGTCCGCCAACAGCACGAAGCCCACTCCGGCCAGATCGTGGCGGCGATGATCGACGAGGAAGCGACGGTGAAGGTCTACCGCCGCCGCAACGGCCACGTCCTCCTGGAACCCCGGAACCCGGCCTACGAAGTGATCGACGGCGACAACGCAGTCGTCCTCGGCGTCGTGGTCTCCGTCCTCCGCAGCGTCTGAACGCATTCGCGCGAGGCGGTTTTGCCTAATACTGCCCACTTTCCCGACGAGACCACGCGGTCGGGTGGGGTGTCGGTTTTAGGGCAAAACTGACACCGCATCGCGCGGACGCGGCGCTGGAGCTTGCGGAAGTTACGGTGTGGGCATGGACAGCGTTGAGGGGCTTCGCGACAGGTTGCGGGATTTCGCGGCGGCGCGGGACTGGGAGCAGTACCACACGCCGAAGAACCTGGCGATGGCGCTCAGCGGGGAGGCCGGTGAGCTCGTCGCGGAGCTGCAGTGGGTCGATGACGACGGCGCCGCAGCGGGTTTGGCGGAAGGCGGGCTCAAGGAGAGGCTGGCCGATGAAGCCGCCGACGTCCTGCTCTACCTCATCAGGCTGACCGACGTCTGCGGCATCGACCTCGTCGAAGCGGCCAACGCCAAGATCGACCGCAACGAAACGCGATTTCCCCCGACCGTCTGAGCGTTCTCGGCGGTCAGGGGACCAGACCGATCCACTGTGGACCAGCCTCGGGTGATCAGTCGCGCGACTGGCTGCGCTGCTCGGCCTTCTCCTTGCGCTGCTCGGCCTTGTCCCGGACGCGCGCGGCTTCCCGCTTGGCCCCGAGCAGAGTGGCGCGCTCCTGCTGGAGCCACTCCGGGTCCTCTTCCTTCAGCGCGTTGATCTGCTCGGTGGTGAGCGGGTCGGTGATGCCGTTGCGGGTCAGGCCGCCGATGGAGATGCGCAGTCGCGCCGCGACGACCTGGCGCGGGTGCGGGCCGTTGCGGCGCAGCTCGCGCAGCCACTCCGGCGGGTCGGCCTGAAGAGCATTGAGCTCATCGCGCGAGACGACACCCTCCTGGAACTCCGCGGGGCAGGCTCCGAGGTACACGTCCAGCTTCTTCGCCGCGGTCGCGGGCTTCATCGTTTGGGAGGTCTTGCGCGATGTCATGCCCCTAGGGTATCGACCCGCACCCGCACCACCTGCGGTGACGCCCGGTAACCTGTGGCGCGTGACTGGTTCGGACGAGCAGCCCTCGTTCACGCTCGCGTACGCGCCGGGCGTGACGCCCGGCAAGTGGGTGCGCAAGTGGGCGGAGCGGATGCCCGACGTGCCGCTGGACCTCGTCCAGGTGCCCGCAGCCGATGCCGCTGACCTGGTGCGGGACGGCGAGGCCGACATGGTCCTGCTCCGGTTCCCGACCGACCGCACGGGTTTGCACGCGATCCCGCTCTACACCGAGACGACCGTGGTGGTCGTCCCGAAGGACCACGTGGTCTCCGCCGTCGACGAGGTGACCAGCGAGGACCTGGCCGACGAGCTCGTGCTGCACCCGCTCGACGACACCCTCGGCTGGGAGCACCCGCCCGGCCAACCCGCGATCGAGCGCCCGGCCACGACCGGTGACGCGATCGAGCTGGTGGCGGCCGGGGTGGGGCTGCTCGTGGTGCCGCAGTCGCTGGCCCGCCTGCACCACCGCAAGGACCTCGTGTACCGGCCGTTGACCGACGCCCCGCAGTCACGCGTCGCGCTGTCCTGGCCGGAGGAGGAGACGACGGACCTGATGGAGCAGTTCATCGGGATCGTCCGCGGCCGGACGGTCAACAGCACGCGCGGTCGCCCGCAGACACCTCCGGAGGAGAAGCGCAAGCGACCGACCGAGAGCAAGAAGCCGACCGGTCGCCCGAAGCCGCGCGGTGCGGGGAACCCCCGAGGTGGCAAGCGCGGAAAGCCCCGCCGCCGCTAGACGTTTGATTCCTTGGGCGCGACGTTGGCATACATCAAGTTGGGCACCCGCAGTACAGGCGGGCGCTGAGGTTCCGCCACGCAAAACGAGCCATCTCTAGCGGTCGAAGCTGGCGAAGTAGGCGGCGGCCATGTCCTCGGCGCCGTGCCCCTGTTCAGCGGCGCGGTTGAGGCGCTGTGCTCCGGCTTCGGCGACGTCGAGCCGGACGCCGTGCTCCCGGCCGGCCTGGACGATCAGCTCGGCGTCCTTCGCGGCGGTGGTGACGGCGAAGTTGGGCGGGGTCAGCCGGTTCTCCAAGATCGCTGCGGCCTTCGCGTGAAGGTAGCCCATGTCCAGCGCGCCGCCGCTGATGATGTCGATGAACCTCTGCGGATCCACGCCCAGCCCCTTGGCCAGCGCGAGCGCTTCACCAGCAGCGTTGGTGACGGCGAGCACCCAGCTGTTGGCCACGAGCTTGAGGCGCGTGGCGCTCGCCGCTGCACCGTCCTCACCGGTCCACATGGTGCGGGAGCCCACGGCGTCGAATACCGGTGTCACCGCAGGTCGGCCCTCGGGAGGCCCGGCGGCCAGGACGACGAGCTGGCCGTCCTCGGCGGGCTGGCGGGTGCCGAGGACGGGTGCGTCGAAGAAGATCAACTGCTGCTCGCGGGCCAAAGCCGCCATCTCGCCGACGTCGCCGATTCCGGACGTGGTCGACTGGACCCAGGCCGTGCCGGGGCGGGCGCCTGCCTGCCGCATCACCTCCAGCGCGGCAGCGCCGTCGTGCAGCATCGTGACGATGACGTCGGCTTCGCGCACCGCTTCGGCAGGTGTGTCGGCGATGTGCGCTCCGTCTGCGGCCAGCGGCTCGGCTTTCGCCCGCGTGCGGTTCCAGGCGTGCACGGTGTGACCGGTGCGGGCGATGTTGCGGGCCATCGCAGCGCCCATGATCCCTGTTCCCAGCACTCCGACGGTCCGCGCCTCGGTCATGGCGTCCCCCTTCGTCCCTCGCCAGAAAAGCAGGGGACCGGGAAACGTGCGAGGTCATTCCTCCCGTGCTGCCGAGAGATGGGCCTTCGCCGCTTCCTCTAGGTGCACGAGGTCGCAGGACACGGTGGCGTAGGTGAAGCCCTGCGCGAGCCGGCGCTTGGCGACCTCGCCGGTCGGGGTGTGGAAGCCCGCAGCGATCCCGGCGTTCGCGGCGGCCACGGCGATCTTCACCACCGCCTCCTCGAACACGTCGTCCACGGTCGGGTCGGATGCCGTCGCGCCGCCGACGGCCAGGCGCAGGTCCGCTGGCCCGATGTAGACGCCGTCGAGGCCGGGCGTCGCGCAGATCTCGGTGACGTTCGCCAGCCCCTCCGGCGTCTCGATCATCGCCAGGACCAGCACCGATTCGTTCGCCTCGGCCGGGTCGGGGCCCACGCGCAGCTGGCTGCGCATCGGTCCGAAGGACCGGCGGCCCTCCGGCGGGTAGCGCGTCGCGCGCACTGCCGCTGCCGCGTCTTCGGCGGTGTCGACCAGCGGCACGATGACTCCGTTCGCGCCCGCGTCGAGTGCTCGGCCGATGGTGTACGGGTCGTTCTGCCCGACGCGGACCAGGGGAGCGGACGTGGCACCGGCGTCGATGGCGAGAATCGCGTTGCGGATGCCGGTGTAGCCGAGCATGCCGTGCTGGGCGTCGACCACCACGTAGTCGTAGCCGAGTCGGGCGAGGCGTTCGGTGGCGACTGGGGCGTCGAGCGCGACCCAGTAGCCGATGGCCTGCTCGCGGTTGCGGATCCGGCGGGCGAAATCGTGTGCGCTCACGGGAATGCTCTCCTGTTCTCCGGTTTCAGCACGGGCGGTGGAGCGGGTGCGCTTCCGTTGGAGTTCAGCGCTTTTCGCGCGTGATCGCATCGGGCGCGGTAGCGCGGTCCGCAGCGGAACTCCCGTGAGCACCTGTTGCTGCGACGCTGACACAACTGCGTGATTTGCGCAACTAGTATGGCGTGATTTGCGCATCGCGGTGTGCGTGGATGAGTTGCGCGATTCAGCGCTTGTACCGGCATTCCCAGTAGGGCCAGATTCCCAGTTGGCGGTAGCCAACGGTTGGACCGGACCATCCTGGCGATCTGTCTTGCGTGTTTCGCGCAGAACGAGGATGCTCGGTTGCGCGGCATCGAAACCACCGCACCCGGTGCCTCGCCCGTCAGCTCGATCTCCAGGAGGCCCAGTGAACGCGTCCCTGCCCGTGATAGCCGTCACCATGGGGGACGGGGCCGGCATCGGCCCCGAGGTCGTGGTCGGCGCGCTCGCCGGCGCGGTCGTGCACGAGCTGTGCCGACCCCTGGTCATCGGGGACGCTCACCGGCTGCGCGAAGCCGCCCGACTGCGCGGTGCGGCGGTCGAGGTGGTCGCGGTCGCCTCCGTCGCCGAGGCGCGGTTCGAACCCGGGCGCATCGACGTCGTCGATCTCGGTCTGCTGCCGGAAGATCTGCCGTGGGGAGAGCTGCGCGCGGCGGCCGGCGAAGCGGCCTACCAGTACGTGCGCGTTGCCGCGGAACTCGCGGTCTCCGGCGAGGTCCAGGCGATCTGCACGGCCCCGCTCAACAAGAAGGCACTGCACGCCGCGGGGCACAACTTCCCCGGGCACACCGAACTCCTCGCCGCGCTCACCGGCACCGAGGAGGTGTCGATGATGCTGTCCACGCCGAAGGTCAAGGTCATCCACGTGACCACGCACATCGGACTGATCGACGCGATCGCCAAGATCGAACCCGGTCTGGTGGCGCGCACGGTCCGCCGCGGCTACGACGCGATCCGCGCCTCCGGTGTCGACGCGCCGGTCATCGGGGTGTGCGGAATCAACCCGCACGCGGGGGAGAACGGGCTTTTCGGCGCGGGCGAAGAAGAGGAGAAGATCGTTCCGGCGCTGGAAGAACTGCGCGCCGAGGGCATCGACGCGCGCGGTCCGCTGCCCGCCGACACCGCGTTCTTCCTCGCTAGCCGCGGTGATTACGACCTGATCGTCGCGATGTACCACGACCAGGGGCACGCGCCGGTCAAGGTGCTGGGCATCGAGGCGGGTGTGAACATCACCGCCGGGCTGCCGGTGATCCGCACGTCGGTGGACCACGGCACGGCTTTCGACATCGCGGGAACCGGCGCGGCCGACGTGGGTAGCATGGTCGAGGCGCTGCGACAGGCCGCGGACCTGGCGCCGGTTTCCGTCAGCTGAAAGGGACGTCGAGTGCCCCGCGATTCCAAGCTCCGCCGGGAGGCCATCGTCCAGCTGGCCACCACCACCGGTCTGACCGGTGTGGACGAGTTGTCCGCCCACTTCGGAGTCACCGCGTCGACCATCCGGCGCGACCTCGCCCAGCTCGAACGAGCAGGCGCGCTGGCCCGCACTTACGGCGGTGCGATGGCGATCGTCGCCCACCCCGAGGCGAGCCTGCGCCAGCGCGTCGGCGAGGAGTTCGAGGCGAAGCGAGCGATCGCCCGCTGGGCGGCACGCCAGATCGGCGTGGGTGAAACCGTGCTGCTCGACGCGGGTTCGACGACCGGAGCGCTGGCCAACGAACTGCGCAACGGTCCGGAGCTGACCGTGGTGACGACCGGCATGACGGCCCTGCAGGAACTGGCGACGTCCGACTCGGTGACGGTGGAGTGTCTCGGCGGTGTGCTCCGCCCGAAGAGCCAGGGTTTCATCGGCCCGCTGGCCGAAGCGGCGTTGGAACGCCGCACTTTCGACCGGGTCTTCCTGGGAGCCGACGGTGTCACAGCGGAAGACGGCATCTGCGAGGCCGACATCCGCCAGACGCGCCTCAAAGAGCTGATGGCACGCCGAACCGACCACGTCTACGTCCTCGTCCACGCGGCCAAGATCGGCCGCCGACCCTTCCACGCCTGGGCCCCACTCCCTCCGAAGTGGACACTCGTCACAGACGCAACGGCCACCGAAGCAGATCTGGAACCATTCCGGGCAAAGGGAATTCGAGTGGTCCTAGCCGACGAAACCGGCAATGACGTGTCGGAGCGTGCGCGCGGCTGAGTCGTCTATGGTTGTCCGGTCGAAGATCACGTGGAGTGGGGAGATCTGGGATGACTGCGATGAGCCGGGCCTATCTCGAAGCGGCGGATGCGGCAGTGGAACTGCTCCGCGATCCGGCGGTTTCCGCGGCGTGGGATCGGCCCAGCGCGTTGGCGGAGTTCAGCGTTCACGGCTTGGCCGGACATCTGGGCAGCCAGGTCTTGTACGTGTCCCGGCTGTTGGCCGCTGAACCGACGGCGGAACGACCGTGGTCCCTCGCTGAGTTCTACGCCGCGGCCGAGGCTTTCAGCACCGGTACCGACTCCGACGTCAACGTCCGCATCCGGAAGCAGGGCGAAGACGCGGCGGCTCGCGGAGCCGAGCCGCTGGCCGACGAGGTGGCCGCGGCCATCGACGAGCAGCGCACTGCTCTGCCGACCGAACCGGAGGGCCGCGTGGTCTCCTTCGGGCCGAGGCCGGTCCTCCTCACCGACTTCCTGCTCACGCGGATGATGGAGATCTCGGTGCACTCCGACGACCTGGCCGTGAGCGTGGGCATCGAGACGCCCGAACTCCCGGCATCGGTCGTCGATCCCGTGCTCGCGTTGCTGTCCGGCCTCGCCGTCCGTCGCCACGGCCAGACTGCGGTGCTGCGCGCGCTGAGCCGCGCGGAACGCGCGCCCGGCACGATCGCAGCGATCTGATCAAGCCCGCGCCGCGCGAAAACGGCGCTATGGGACCAGTTGCGCGAAGCGCCCGCTTTCGGATCCGGGGTTGTATATCATCGGCGCATGACGTCCGATCTGCCCGATAAAGCTCGCCCGAGCGAGATGCGTGCTTCCAACGCCGACCGCGACGCGGTGGTGCAGCGGCTGCAGGAGGCTGCTGCGGAGGGGCGCATCGATTTCGCCGAGCTGACCGAGCGGGTCGACCAGGCGCTGGCGGCCAAGACCTACGCCGAGCTGGAGCCGCTCACCGCCGATCTGCCGTCCTCGCGCTCCGCGGATCCGGGTGAGCCGCTGTCCCTCAAGGGCGGGTGGCACGGCGCGTCGAGGACTGGGCGTTGGCAGGTGCCGGCGCAGATCAGCGCGCACGGCGGGATGGGCGGGGTGACGCTCGACTTCACCCAGACCAACTGCCGGTTGTCGGTGATCGACCTGGAGGCGCACGGCCAGATGGCCGGAGTCACCATCATCATCCCCGAGGGCTGGGCTGCGGAGACCACCGATGTGGACCCGGGTCTCGGCGGTCTGAAGGACAAGACCACGCCCGAACGGGAGCCCGGCACGCCGCTGATCCGCCTCAGCGGGACCGGCGGGGCCGCCGGCGTGGTCATCCGCCACCCCAACGCCTGGGAACGCCGGAAGCTGCGCCGTCTCTCCTGACCTCGTGCGCGGATGTGCGGGTCGCGTCGTGGAACGATGCCCTGCGTGACTGAGGTGAGTGTGCGCGACCATCGCGTGTTGTACGGCTGCATGGGGCTCGGCGGGAGTTGGGACACCGAACCTCTCGGCGCTGGCGACATCGCCGAGGCGGAGACCGCGATCCAGGCGGCGCTGGACGTCGGGATCAGCATGTTCGACCACGCCGACATCTACCGGCACGGCAAGTCCGAAGCGGCGTTCGGCGAGGTCCTGGCCCGCACGCCCGGGTTGCGCGAGCGCATCGTGCTGCAGACCAAGTGCGGAATCCGGCTGGCCGACGGCGACCGGCCCGGGATCTACGACCTGCGTGGTCGCAGCATCGTCCAGCGGGCCGAGGAGAGCCTCACCCGGCTGCGCACCGACGTGATCGACGTGCTCCTGCTGCACCGCCCGGACCCGCTCGCCGACCCGGAGGACATCGCCAAGGGACTCATGTCGCTGCACGAGCAGGGCCTGGTCCGCCACTTCGGCGTGTCCAACATGAACGCCGCGCAGATCGCGAACCTGCAAGCGCACCTCGGCGTGCCGCTGATCGCCAACCAGCTCGAGATGAGCCTGCTCCGCCGCGACTGGGTCGAGTCCGGGGTCCTGGTGAACACCTCCGCAGGCGCGGCGAACGGTTTCCCAGCTGGGACGATCGAGCACTGCCGGATGAACGACATCAGCCTGCAGGCATGGGGACCTCTCGCGAAGGGGCGCTTCACCGGCCGTCAGCAGAGCCCGACCGAACGGGCAACGGCGCAGCTCGTCGCCGACTTGGCCGAGGCCAAGGGCGCCACCCCGGAGGCGATCGTGCTCTGGTGGCTCCAGCGCCACCCGGCCCGGATCGCACCGGTCATCGGAACGACGAATCCCGACCGCATCCAGGCCTGCCGAGACGCGGCCGAGCGGGAACCGGAACTCACCCACGAGGAGTGGTACCGCCTCTGGATCGCCGCCCGAGGCGAAGCCCTGCCCTGAGCCGGGCCAGCGACCATCCACATCGGACTCGTCTCGAACGGATGTGCTGGCCGAGCGCGGTGACGCTTCGGATCGGACAATGCGGGGTGCGTGGTCCGCGACGGGAGGGGGCGGGGCCATGGGCTCGATCAAGGCAGTCGGTCTGGTCCAGCATCCGCGCCGGGACTGTGCCGGAGTGGTCGGGGTGATCGCGGAGTGGGCGGCCGCGCGCGGCATCGAAGTCGTCGGCATCGCCGGGGAGAGTCAGCCGTCGATCACGGCGCTGACCTCGGAAGAATTGGGTCAGCGGGCGGATCTGGTGGTCAGCCTCGGTGGCGACGGGACCATGCTGCGCGCGCTGCGGATCGCGTACGGGGACGGCACGCCGGTGCTGGGCGTGAACCTGGGGCGGTTGGGCTTCCTGCCCGAGATCGACACGCACGAGCTGGAAGCAGCGCTGTGCGCGATCGACGAGGACCGCTTCACGATCGAGACGCGCTCAGGCCTGCACATCACGAGCTCGGACCGCACCGCGATCGCGTTCAACGACGTTGCGCTGCTGCGCTCGCCCGGTCACGCGATGGCTGCGATCGAGGTCCACATCGAGGGGCACCCGTTCGTCCGCTACTCCGCTGACGCGATCGTCGTCGCGACCCCGACGGGCTCCACGGCGTACAGCTTCTCCGCAGGTGGGCCGATCGTGTCACCCCGCGTCGAAGGCCTGCTGATCACGCCGGTGGCGCCGCACTCCGCCTTCAACCGAGCCCTGTTCCTGTCCGAGCGCGAGGACCTGGCCCTGCGGATCCTCCCCACCAGCGGCGAGCTCGGCGTCGAGGTCGACGGCAGGCTGGTCGCCCGCCCACAACCGGGAACCCTCGTCGACATCACCGTCGAACCAGCAGCGGCCCGAGTCGTCCGCCTCGGAAACACCACCTTCTACCAACGGGCCCAACGAAAACTTCGCCTCACCGGCTCCCCAACCGTCTGACCGAGCGGGGATACAGCGCGGACGATCCGGTGCGGGTGCGACTTCACGACGGGGTTGCTTCGGGCTCAAAGCGGTAGGTGGTCGCCTGAGGTGCGAGGCGATTTTTGCCTAAAACTGGCACCGTTTTCGACGGAAGCATGCGGTTGGGTGGTGAGCCAGTTTCAGGCAAAATCGACAGACGTCACCGCCCGTGAACAGCGGTTGTACATCACGCGCGTTGACCAGCGCGGTCTTCGGCAGGCGGGCCCGGACTTTGGCCTGACTCAGGTTTCAGGTGGCCGGGTGGTGAGGGTGGCGAAGAGGAGTTGGACGAGGGAGCAGAACAGGAGGGCGGTCAGGGTCCACTCGGCGTTGCTGGTGGCGTCTGTGAGGGCGCCGATGAGGGCGGGGCCGATTGCGGCGAGCAGGTAGCCGAAGCCTTGGACCATCGCCGACAGGCGGGTCGTCTCGTCGCCGACGGCGTACGCCGGGATGGCGGCCATCGCGGGGGCGAGGGCTGCCATGCCGACTCCGAGCAGTGCTGCCCACAGGATCGGTGTGGCGGACGGGGCGATGAGCAGCCCTAGCAGGCCGATTCCGCCGCTGCAGGTCGTCAGCACCATCCAGTGGCCGATGCGCGTGGTCTTGCGGTAGCAGGAAGCCGTGATGATCGCGGACGCAGCGATGCTGACCACGAGAGTGTCGGTGCTGAGCGCGGCGGCCCGGCTGGGGTCGGCACCCGTGGTTCGAAGCAGGACCGGTTGCCAGGACAGCAGAGACAGGGATTGCAGGGATTGCAAGCCCATGAACATGGTCAGGTACCAGGCGCGGGAGCTTCGGAGCAGCGAGCGACGCGGCTTTATGAGCTGTGGGGCGGTGATTTGCGGAGTGCTGCTTTGCGCCAGCGGTGCCCACAGCAGGAGTGCTACCACCACCGGGATGATCCACGCGCCCAGCCCAGCTCGCCAGCCGCCCACCTCGGTCAACCACGGGGTTGTCGCCGTCGCGGTGGCGGCTCCGGCGCCGATCGTGCTGGCCGACAACATCGTGAGCGCGGCGGCGCGGGGACCACCGATCTGCTGGCAGACGGCGGGCAGCAGGACCTGCATCCCTCCGATCGAGCAGCAGGCCAGGGCGGTTCCCGCGAGCAGCAACCACTGGCCTTCGGCGACGCGAATCGCCTGCCCGGTCACGAGGAAACCCAGGAACAGCACGACTCCGGTTCGCGCGCCCATGCGGCGCTGGAGGAGCGGCACGAGGGAGGTCGTCGCGGCGATGCAGAGGCACGGCAGTGCGGTGAGGACCACGACCGCCCCGGTGCCGAGTCCCAGCGCCGCGCGGATCTCGGGCAGTGCCGCGCCGACCGCCGTCACCGCGGTGCGGGCGTTGAACGCGGCCGCCACGATCGCGAGGACGTGCCACCACCGCGGGCGCGTTGGAGGCGCCGCCGCGGGGCGGATCGGCGGCGTCGGCTCGGTGGCGATCGGGGTGAGGGTGGACATACGTCTTCCGGTGCCGGACGGCTGGCTGAATGCGCCGACGCGAGATGTTCGCTGCGTCGGGTGACGGCGGGAACCTGATGGGCCCCAAACCAAAGATCATCATAGGCTCTCCAGCTCAATAGCTGGACTCGGCCCAACTATCCACTATGGACTTTCGATACCAGCGAAAATGCAAGAATGGTCCGCCATCTCGAGTCCGCAGTCCCGTCCCGTAGTGCTGGCGTCACCCTTGGGGTGGTCAATTTCGCGAGAAATTGGGCCAGTCCTTCGCCCGACCGCCACCCCCCAAGGTGGCGCTACGCGCCGCTGTCACTGAGACCCGGGTGAACGTCAATTTCTCGCGAAATTGACCACCCTCGCTGGCCTCGGAACTCCTGCTGGGTGGAACCCGTGGTGGCTTGCGGGTTGTGGAGCAAGTTAGGCTTGCCTAACGAAGTGGTTGCACCGGCGAGCTGAGGAGTCTGATGACGACTTACCTGACTGTGACCAGCGCCGAGCTGGTGACGTCCTGCCTGCGGCGGGTGTGGTTCCGCAGCGACGACCTGTCGGCGTTCGCCGACAGCGCCTGCACCGACAGGTACGTCAAGCTGATCTTCCCCAAGGAAGGCGTGACCTACCCTGATCCGATCGACGTCCGCGCGCTGCGCGGCGTGCTGCCCGCCGAGGACATGCCGACCGTCCGCACCTTCACGGCGCTGTTCCCCGACGTCGAGACCGGCACCATGGCCATCGACTTCGTGCTGCACGGCGACGAAGGCGTCGCGGGTCGGTGGGCGGCGTCAGCCGGACCTGGTGACGAGCTGCTCGTCAACGGTCCCGGCGGCGGCTACCGGCCCGACCGCGCGGCCGACTGGCATCTGCTGGTGGGCGACGAGACCGCGCTGCCGGCGATCACGGCGGCGCTGGAGGACCTCGACGAGGACGCCGTGGTCCGCGCGATCGTGCTCGTCGACTCCGTGGCCGACGAACCGAAGCTCGACGTCCCGGCTCAGGGTGAGGTGACGTTCCTCCACCGGTCCGAGCTCGGCGCGGACGGCGTGCTCGAGGCGGCGGTGCGCGAGCTGGACTGGCTGCCGGGCCGGGTGCACGCCTTCGTGCACGGCGAAGCCGGCGAGGTCATGCGCCGCGTGCGGCCGTACCTGCTCCGCGAGCGGGGGCTGACCCGCGACCAGGTGTCGATCTCGGGCTACTGGCGCAAGGGCCGGACCGAGGAGAGCTTCCGCGAGTGGAAGTCCGAATTCGCCCGCCAAGAGGCCGCGCCTCAGTCCTGAGTGGACTCTCCACGTCGGTGGCCTTCGATGACCACGCGGGCCGCTGCCGTGGACTTCCGCACGACCTGCTCGGGGGAGTAGCCCTGCTTGGTGAAGACGCCGTCGAGCCAGAACATGCCGTAGCCGTGGGCTTGGGTGAACAGCTGCTCCATCAGTTCCAGCGCCTCCTGCGGGCCGTCGGACACCGCTAGGCACAGCATCAGGAACTGGTCGGTGAGCCGTCGGGTCTGCTCGTGCAGCTCGGCGTGCTTGGCGCCCTGCAAGCCGTCCGCGTAGATGACGTTCATGCCGGCTCGGCGTTCGAGCAGGTAACCGGTGTAGGCCCCGGCCGCTGCGGCGAGCGCGTCCACCGGGGCGTCGTGGCCGGAGACGGCGCTTCGCACGCGTTCCGCGAGTTGGCGTGCGACGGTTGCTGCCGCAGCGGCCAGGAGGCTCTCGCGCTCCGGGAAGTGCCGGTACGGCGCGGCCGGGCTGACCTTGGCGCGCCGCGCCACCTCGGCCACCGAGAAGCCCGCCGGACCGCGCTCGGCGATCAGGTCGAGCGAGACGCGCACGAGCTCATCGCGCAGGTCGCCGTGGTGGTACTTGCCGCCCATGTCTCAGGTCACAACTTCGGTTCGGAATATGCGCGTGCGCTCATGCGTCTCCAATGTAAGAGCCCTCTTACAATCGGGGCCAGCTGTTCCTTGGAGGATTTCATGAGCACGATCACGCACGCCATCGCCGCACCGGCGCCGGGTGCACCCCTGGCGCCGACGACGATCGAACGACGTGACCTGCGGCCGGACGACGTGCTGATCGACATCGCCTACGCCGGCATCTGCCACAGCGACATCCACCAGGTCAAGGAGGACTGGGGCCAGGCGATCTTCCCGATGGTCCCCGGCCACGAGATCGCCGGTGTCGTCGCCGCGGTCGGCTCGGACGTGACGAAGTACCAGGTCGGCGACCGGGTCGGCGTCGGCTGCATGGTCGACTCCTGCGGCGAGTGCGAGTACTGCCAGGCCGATCGCGAGCAGTTCTGCGTCAAGGGAAACGTCCAGACCTACAACGGCGTCGGCTACGACGGCGAGAACACCTACGGCGGCTACAGCCAGCAGGTCGTGGTGAAGGACGCCTTCGTGTGCCGGATCCCGGAAGGCATCGACCTGGACGTCGCCGCGCCGCTGCTGTGCGCGGGCATCACCACCTACTCGCCGCTGCGCCAGTGGGGTGCGGGACCGGGCAAGAAGGTCGCCGTGGTCGGCCTCGGCGGACTGGGGCACATGGCGGTCAAGCTGGCCGCCGCGATGGGCGCCGAGGTGACGGTGCTCAGCCAGACCCTGAAGAAGCAGGAGGACGGCCTCAAGCTCGGCGCGAAGCACTACTACGCGACCGGCGACGAGTCGACCTTCGAGGCGCTGAAGGGCCACTTCGACCTGATCCTGAACACGGTCTCGGCGAAGCTCCCGATCGACGCCTACCTCGGCCTCCTGCGCATCGGCGGCGCGATGGTCAACGTCGGAGCACCCGGCGAACCGCTGTCCTACAGCGCGTTCTCCCTGCTGGGCGGCAACAAGGTGCTGGCCGGATCGATGATCGGCGGCATCGCCGAAACCCAGGAGATGCTGGACTTCTGCGCCGAGCACGGCATCGGCTCGGAGATCGAGCTGATCTCCGCGGACCGCGTCAACGAAGCCTACGAGCGAGTCGAGAACAGCGACGTCCGCTACCGCTTCGTCATCGACGCAGCCACCATCGGCGCCTGACCCGCTGAACGCGCGGGCGCTGCCGGAACCTCCGGCGGCGCCTGGCTGTCCCGCAGGTCGCCTGCCTCGGCAGGCGACCTGCGTACGATGCCTGCGCAGGACTTCCATTCGCACAGGTGGGATCGATGAGCACTCCAGGATCGGCCACCGGCGGCGGGGCCATCTCGGTCGATGCGGTCCTGGCGTTGCTCGACCTGGCGGCGAAGGGGCGACCGGACGAGCACGACGCCGTGGCGGAACTGCTGACCGCCGAACAGCTCGACGCGGCAGCGGTGTCGCAGGTCGGTCAGCGGGTGCGCGAGCTGCAAGGGGCGATGGCCCGGCTGAACCGGCGCGGTCAGGAGCTGTCCGCGCTGTTCTCCTGCGCGCGGGAACTCGCTGCGCTGCACGACGTGGACGAGCTGATCACCAGGCTGGTCCATCGCGCGCACGACCTCGCCGGTACCGACGTGACCTACCTGTCGGAGTTCGACGAGGACACCCGCGAGTTGCGGGTCCGGTCCACTGCCGGTGCGGTCGCGGTCGCCTTCCAGCAGCTCCGGGTGCCGCCGCACACCGGGCTGGCCGGCAAGATCGTGGAATCGCGCGCACCGCAGTGGACTTCGCGCTACGAGCAGCTGCACGACGTGCCGCACGCCGACAGCATCGACACCGCCGTCCGGGCCGAAGGTCTGGTGTCCATCCTCGGCGTTCCGCTGATCGCGGGCGAGCAGGTCCTAGGAGTGCTCTTCGCCGCGAACCGCAGCGAGCACACGTTCTCGCCGGAGGAGGTCGCGCTGCTGTCGGCCTTCGCCGACAACGTCGCGGTCGTCCTGCAGACGACCCGATTGCTCGCGCAGGCACGCGATTCCGCGGTGGAGACCCAGCACGCGTACGCCGAACTGGCCCAGCACGTCGAGGCGATGGAACGCGCCGGCCAGGTGCACGAGGAGCTGACGGCGGCGGTCTTGCGCGGCGGGGGAGCGACCGATGTCGCCAGGACGTTGAGCGCCGCGTTGGAGCGCCCCGTGGTGATCGTCGACGAGAACCATGCCCTGCTCGCTTCATCTGACGGCGGCGCAGCGGCGGTGCTCGACTCACCGCCCGTCCGGTCCGCCCTCGCGGCCAGCCAGCAGTCGGCGAGGTGCACGCTGCTCGACCCGTCGGTCGGCGATTTCCGCGCCGCAGTCGCGGTGCTGGCCGGTGACATGGTGCTCGGCGGCTTGCTCATCGGTGATGGCGCGGTGGAGCTCGGCGCAGTTGAGCAGCGCACCATCGAGCGGGCAGCGCAGATCACCGCGCTGCTCACCCTCAAGCAGGACGCGGTCCGTTACGCCGAGGACAGGGTCCGCGGCGAGCTGCTCAACGACGTCCTCAGCCCCGATGTGCGGCGGCATTCCGACCTGGAGCCCCGGCTCCGCGCGCGGCGCGTGCGTCCGGAGGACCTGCGCACGGTCGTGATCGCGGTGCTCGCTCCTGAGCACCGACGCGCAGCACTGCGCGCGGCCCACGCACTGGCGGCGACGGCGGGGTTGGCCGGTGAAGTGGAGGGCATCGTCACGCTCGTCGTGCCGGGAGCCGATCCGCGCGACGCCGCCGCGGTTGTGCGCGACCGGGTGTGCGCGGCTGCGGGGATCGACGAAGTGCTCACGGTGGCCGCACGACCGGCCGAGACGATCGCTGAGCTCAGCGCCCGTTTCGGCGCTGTCCGGGACTGCAGTCGGGTCCTCACCGCCCTGGGGGTCGACGCAACTGCGGCCGATGCCGATGAGTACGCGCCGTACACCTCGATGTTCGCGCGCGAACCGGACGGGGTGCACCAGTTCATCGACCGCATGATCGGCCCTGTTCTGCGTTGGGACGTCGAGCGAGGCACGGACTTGCAGGCCACCCTGCGCCACTTCGTCGACTGCAATGCCAGTCCGGTCCGCACGGCCAGGCTGATGGACGTGCACACGAACACCGTGTTGCAGCGCATCGACCGGATCACCCGCTTGCTCGGTCGTTCCTGGCGCGATCCGGAGCCGTTCTTCCGCATCTCCGTGGCGGTGCGCTTGCAGGTGTTGCAGTCCCGCAGCGCTGCGTGATCGGGGTCTCGCCGACCGCGACGGATGTGTGCGATCGTTCCATCCGCCGATGCCGATAGTGGACTGTTGGTCCATGTCCCGGTGTGGCGGTCCGCACTTACAGTTCCTCCGCATACGGAACGGCGATGCGGCCGCTCGGACGTTCAGCGACGAGGTCGGCCGCCGGTGCCCGGCGCTCTCAACGGGCCGGGGTGCACAGGAGGAACGATGTCGACCAGTCGACTTGCAGGCTTCAAGGACCTCTCCGTCGCTCAGCGGCGGGAGCTGGTAGCGGCTCACGCGGGGGCGGACGAGGACGCGCTGTCCGTGTTCGACCCGCGCTCCGGGCTGGGCCTGGAGCAGGCCGACAACATGATCGAGAACGTAGTGGGCGTGCTCGGCGTCCCGCTGGGCGTGGCCACCAACTTCACGATCAACGGTCGCGACGTGCTGGTGCCCATGGCCACCGAGGAACCGTCCGTGGTTGCCGCGGCCAGCAACGCCGCCCGGATCGCCCGCGTGCGCGGGGGTTTCACGACCTCGTCCACCGAACCGATCATGCAGGCCCAGGTGCAGATCGTCGACGTCGCCGACCCGGAGGCCGCCCGGCTGCGGCTGCTGGAAGCTCGGCAGGAGCTGATCGCGCTCGCCGACCAGCAGGATCCGCGACTGGTCGAGTTCGGCGGTGGCGTCCGCGACCTCGTGGTGCGGCTGGTGGAGTCGCGCGTGCAGCGCTACGTCGTCGCGCACCTCGTGGTGGACGTGCGGGATGCGATGGGAGCGAATGCGGTCAACACGATGGCCGAGGCGATCGCGGACCGCGCCGCGCAGATCGCAGGTGGCCGGCCGCTGCTGCGGATCCTGACCAACAAGGCCGATCTGCGGCTGGCCCGGGCCCGGGCGGTCTTCGACGCCGAGTTGGTCGGCGGTGCTGAAGTCGTCGCCGACATCGTCCACGCTGCGGCCCTGGCTGAGGCCGACCCGTACCGGGCGGCGACTCACAACAAGGGGATCATGAACGGCATTACCGCGGTGGTGCTCGCGACTGGGAACGACACGCGCGCCGTGGAAGCCGGTGCGCACTCGCACGCGATCGGCCAGGACGGGCGCTACACGGCGCTTTCGCGGTTCGAGCAGGACACCGACGGAAACCTGGTCGGCACCCTCGAACTCCCGATGGCCGTGGGGCTGGTCGGTGGAGCGACCAAGGTCCACCCCGTCGCACAGCGTGCTGTGCAGGTTCTGGGGGTGTCCACCGCCGCTGAGCTGGCCGAGATCATCGCCGCGGTCGGACTGGCGCAGAACTTCGCCGCAGTGCGGGCTTTGGCCACCGAAGGGATCCAGCGCGGCCACATGTCGTTGCACGCCCGCAACGTCGCTGTCGCCGCCGGAGCGACGGACGTGGAGTTGTCCGCCGTCGTGGCGCGGTTGGTCGGCGACAAGGCGATCCGCATTGACCACGCGGAGAAGGTCTTGGGCGAACTGCGCGCGGAGGCCGGGCGGTGAGCCCGGAGTCGGAGCAGTACGTGCAGGTGTGGGGTGACGCGGTCAACCCGAAGCACCTGTGGCTGTCGGTTCTGCTCGGCGCCGCAACGGGTTTGGGTGCGTTGCTGGTGGCGGAGCGGGCATTGCGCGATGCGGCGGTGAGCCCGGAGCTGCGGGACGGCTACGCGCTGCTGGCGGGACTGCTCGGGTGCCTGGTGGCTGCGGTGGTGTGCGCGAAGTTGTTCCCGCCCAAGCGCATCGTGCATGAGCACGCGCTCTCACCCGAGGAGCACCTGGCCGCGATCGAGGAAGTCGTGGCGACCAACGGCATGGGATCCACCGGCGTGCTGTCGCCGCACGCAGCTCGGGAGCTGCGCTCGGTCGGGCTCCACGACGCGTTCGCCCAGGCCGAGAAGCGGAATCCGGAGGGCCGGTCGTGATCCTCAACGAGATTCTGATCGCCCTGAGCATGGGCCTGATCGGTGCCGTGGTGTTCTCCGCGATCGGCATGGTCTCCGGCACCGACGAAACGGCGACGCTCGCGCCGCTGACGCTGCTGGTGGTGATGCTCGGCGTCCCACCCGTCGGGGTGTTCACCTTCTTCATCGCGGCGGCGGTGTCCAAGCACATGACCCACGCCATCCCGACCACCCTGCTGGGCATCCCCGGCGACACCACCGCGGTGCCGCTGCTGCCAGAGGCGAACATGCTCCGGCGGCTGGGGATTCCGCACATCGCGCTGCGCAAGGCGATCTCGGGCGCGATCCTGTCCGCGTTCATCGCGGTGCCGGTGGCGGTCGGGCTCGCCGCGGTGCTGGCACCGCTGGGCACCCACATCACCGCCGCCGCGCCGTACGTCTTCGTCGTCGCGGCGGTGCTGATCGGGTACTTCTCGCCCGGCCGCTGGACCAGCATCGCGTGCATCGTGCCGTTCGTCCTGCTGGTGACGGCGGTCAACGCGCTGTCGAAGGACGTCATCGGCGAAACCCTGAGCATCAGCTTCTTCCTCGGCATCGCCGTGGGACCGCTGATCGCCGACCTGCTCCAGCTGGCTTCCCGCTCCGGGCGATCGGCGATGCCCACCACCGGTCGCAAGGTGTTCTGGCTGGGGCCGGAGGTCAAGGACTGGAGCGGTTACCTGCCCAATCCCGCGAAGGTCCTCAGCCCGAAGCAGATCGCGATGACGTCGGCCGCCGCCGGGATCAGCTCGACGACCTTCGTGTTCAGCCCGGTCGCGACGACGGTGCTCGCGGGCGAGCTCGTCGGTTCCCGCATCAAGCACGTCTACGAGCGGCTGACCTCCGTGCTGGCGGTCAAGAACGGCACGACGGAGTCGACGTACCTCGCGGAGACGCTGATCCCGCTCGTCGCCTTCGGCCTGCCGCTGAGCCCGGTCGCCGCCGGCCCGGCCGCACCGCTGTTCAACGCCCCGCCGGTGTACGGCGTCGACGAGGCGACCGGCCAGGTGCACAACCTGCACACCATGATGTCCACCTGGCAGTTCCTGGTGTTCGGTCTGGTCGGCGTGGCGCTGGCGGCGATCGTCGCGTACCCGTTGAGCATGAACTTCGCCCGTTCGGCGAGCCTGTGGGTGATGCGGAAGGTCAGCCACGAAGCGCTGATCGGGGCCTTCGCCGGGTTGATCGTGGTGATCTCCTGGTACGAGGGCGGTGCTTTCGGTGTGGCGGCGACGCTGCTGATCGCCACCTTCGCAGGTGTGGCCAACCGCCTGTTCGGCATGAACGCAGGAGTCCAGTTCATGGCCTACTACGTCGCGATCCTCTTCGTCCCCAAGGTCATCGGCCTGGCCTGACGGGACCCGCTTCCCGAAGCCGGTCTGCCACCGCGCGTGGCAGGCCGGCATTCGCGTTTTGCGCCGCACTGCAACGAGTCCCTCACGGATCGCGGGTCGGCACCGGAGCGTCCGCGTCGCGCTCGGGCGGTTCCTCCGGGTGGTGGCCGGCAGCGGCCAGGCCGGTGGTGGCGACTGCGGCGAAAGCGTCGATGGCGGCATGCCTCCGCCGCGGCACCCACACCACCGAAGTCCGCCAGGACAGCGGGGAATCCTCCAACGGCCGCCACACCAGCCCCTTGCGCGGCTCGCCCGGCGGCGGCTCGTTGAGGTGCACCCCGCGTCCGGCCAGGACCAGGCCGTGCACGAAGTTCGGGTTGCGCGCGTGCCGGATCGCGCCGGGGCGGAAACCCTCCGCGCGGCAGATCGACAGGACGTGGTCGTAGAGCATCGGCGCCATCGCCCGCGGGAAGATCACCAGCGGCTGCCCGTTGAGGTCGCGCAGCCGCACCTGCTCGGAATCGGCGAGCGGATGTTCGACGGGGAGCAGCACGCCGAGCGCGCGGCGCACGACCGCGCTGGAGTCCAGGCCCGAGATGTCGCAGGGATGGCGGACCATCGCCGCGTCCAGGCTGCCATCCCGCAGCGCCGCCAGCTGTTCGTCGGTGGTGAGCTCGTGCAGGTCGACCAGCACGTCGGGGGCTCGCTCGGCGAACTCGTGCAGCAGGGTGCGCAGCGTGACGGGCATCGTGTCCGGCGGGATGCCGACGTGCACGACGCCGTTCTCGCCGGGGCGCAGCCGTCGCATCGCCTCCTGCGCCGACTCCGCGCTCTCCAACACCCGGCGTGAGTGCTCCAACAGCAGCGCCCCGGCTTCAGTGAGCGTGACCTGGCGGCGGCCGCGGTCGAAGAGCTGAACCCCGAGCTCCCGTTCCAGGTCGCGGATGCGCTGCGACAGCGGTGGCTGCGCCATGTGCAGCCGGGCGGCCGCGCGGCCGAAGTGCAGCTCCTCGGCCAGCACGGTGAAGTAGCGCAGGTGGCGGAGTTCCATATCGCTTTGATATCACCGCCGGAGCGGAATGGTGTTGGACGCGGTCCCGCCCCGCTTGCTTGCATTTCATGTACCGGTTCCGGATGCCCGACCGGTTTCGTCGAATTGTCACGCTCATTCACCGAACCCGGATCGCTTTTCGCGATCTCCCGGAGGTATTCCCATGAACGTTCCAGCGGCCACCGCTTCGAGCACCGAGACCGTCCTGCTGCGGCGCGAAGCGATTCCCGGCGGCACCGTCGGCGTGGTCACCCTCAACCGGCCGGCCAAGCTGAACGCCTGGACGAACGACATGCGCACCCGGCTGGTGGAGATCTTCACCGAGCTCAGCGCGGACGAGGACTGCCGCGCGGTGGTGATCACCGGCTCCGGCCGGGCGTTCTGCGCAGGTCAGGACCTCGCCGAGACGGCCGCGATCGATCAGTCCGACCGCGCTGCGGCGGAGGCCTGGATCGACAGCTTCGACGTGCTGTACCGGGCGTTGCGCGACATCGACAAGCCCACCATCGCCGCGATCAACGGGGTGACCGCCGGTTCCGGGTTCCAGTTCGCGCTGCTGGCCGACCTTCGGGTGGGGCACGCCGGGGTGCGCATGGGCCAGCCCGAAGTGCGTTCCGGAATTCCGAGCATCACCGGGATCTGGGCGATGTGGGAGATCCTCGGCAAGGCGAAGACGATCGAATTCACGCTCACCGCGGAACTGGTGGACGGAGTGGAGGCCCAGCGGCTCGGACTGCTGACCAAGCTGGTCGACGATGACGCCGTGCTCGACGAAGCGATCGCGCTCGCCGCGGAGCTCGCCGAACTCCCGCCCGGCGCCGTGGAGCTGACCAAGGCGCGGCTGCGCGAGATCGACGATGCGGCGCTCACCGATGCCGTCGAGTCGGCGAAGAAGGTGCACGCCGCCGCCTACGCCACCGGCGAACCGCAGCGCGAGATGGACCGCTTCCTGAGCAAGCGCCGCTGACCGCCACCACACGAACAGGAGCGCACCGATCCGCATGAGCACCATCGAATCCCGATCCCCAGCCGCGCCTCCCGAGGACCTCGCCGCGGGCGAGCGCGCCTACCGGGAGCTGATCGCCGGTCAGCGCTGGCAGGTGCCCGAGCGCTACAACATGGCCGCCGACGTCGCCGACCACCACCCGGGCGACCGGACCGCGCTGGTCTTCGTAGACCACACCGGTCGGCACCAGGAGGTGAGCTGGGCGGAGGTCCGCGAGCGGTCCGCGCAGGTGGCCGCGCACCTGCACGCGCTCGGGGTCCGCAAAGGCGACCGGGTGGCGGTGCTGCTGCCGCAGCGGCCGGACACACCGGCGACCTACCTGGGCGTGCTGCGCACCGGGGCCGTCCTGGTGACCATGTCGCTGCTGTGGGCGGACGAGCCGATCTCCTACCGGCTCGTCGACTCCGGCAGCACCGTGCTGGTCACCGAGCAGGCGGAGCTCGACCGCGCCCGGCCGCTCGCCGACGAGGCCGGTGCGCGCCTGGTCAGCGTGGACGACCCGGCGATAGCGCGGCACTCAGCGGAGTTCGACACCGCCGATACCGCAGCCGACGACCCCGCGCTGATCTTCTACACCTCGGGCACGACCGGCGAGGCGAAGGGGATCGTGCACGCGCACCGAACCCTGCTGGGGCACAACGAGTTCGAGCACTGCCACGACCTGCGGCCCGGGGACGTCTTCTACGGCGCGGGCGACTGGGCGTGGTCGATGGCCAAGCTCATGGGGCCGCTGCGGGCAGGCGCGACGCACCTGGTCTACCGGCCCGCGGCCGGGTTCGACCCGGAAGGGCTGCTGGCGGCAATGGCGCGCAACCGGGTCACCACGGCGTTGGTGAACCCGACCTTCGTGCGCAAGATGCGCGCGGACGTCCCCGATGCCGGGACCCGCTACCCGCAGTCGCTGCGCGTGGTGTGCTGCGCCAACGAGCCGCTCTCGGCCGATCTGATCGAGTGGTTCGACGAGCAGTTCGGCGTGACCCTGCTGGACTACTACGGTTCCACCGAGTCCTACCCGCTGGTGGGCAACTTCCCGGGTGTTCCGGTCAAACCGGGCTCGATGGGGCGTCCGCTGCCCGGCTGGGACGTGGCGCTGCTGGACGAGCAGGAGCGGCCGGTCGAACCGGGGCAACCGGGCGAGATCTGCCTGCGGGCGGGCAGCAACCCGCAGTTCCCGCTGGGCTACTGGCGGCGTCCCGAAGCGTCGGCGAAGGAGTTCGGCGGCGACTGGTACCACACCAAGGACCAGGCGGTGGTGGATTCCGACGGCTACTACTGGTTCCTCGGGCGCACCGACGACATCATCAAGACCTCCGGCTACCGGGTGGGCCCGTACGAGGTCGAGGCGGTGCTGCGCGAGCACCCGGCGGTCGCCGACGCCGGTGTGGTGGGCCTGCCGGACCCGGTCCGGGGTCAGGTGGTCAAGGCGTGGATCGAGCTGGCGGACGGGTTTTCGCCGAGTCCGGAGCTGGGCGAGCAAATCATGTCGTTCGCCAAGGAGAACCACTCCCGGTTCGCCTGCCCGCGGCTGGTCGAGTTCGATCCGCAGCTCCCGCGGTCGGCCACCGGGAAGATCCAGCGCGCCGAGCTGCGGCGGCGTGACCTGGGCTGAGAAGAGGTGGTGGGGCACCGGCGGGAGCGGTGCCCCACCGCAGAACCCCATCGGTTTCACTGCAATGACAGACGCCGGGCGAAGTACCGGACACAATGGACAGGAGCTCGGATATGTCGCCGGATCAGCTCGCCACCGCACGTCCAACGAGCCAGGAGGTGTCCCGAACGAGGCGGCGGGTCACCATCGCCACCGCCATCGGCAACTTCGTCGAGTGGTTCGACTCCGGTGCTTTCGCCGTCATGTCGGCCACGATCGCGATGCTGTTCTTCCCCCGCTTCGACTCGGCTGCGGCGCTGCTGGCGACTTGGGCGATCTTCGGCGCGGGCTTCGTCGCCCGGCCGCTCGGGGCGCTGTTCTTCGGCCGCTACGGCGACCGGATCGGGCGCAACCGCGCGCTCGCGCTGAGCGTGCTGTGCATGAGCGCTTCGACGCTGCTCATCGGGCTGCTGCCGACGTACTCCGCCATCGGGCTGGCGGCGCCGCTCCTGCTGCTGCTCATGCGCATGGTGCAGGGATTCTCCACCGGTGGTGAGTACACCGGTGCTTCCTCGTTCATCATGGAGTACGCGCCGGAAGGCCGGCGGGCGCGCTACGCCAGCGTCGTGCCGATGACCGTCGGCGTGGCGGCGGTGGCCGGATCCGCGGTGGGCGTGCTGCTCACCGGCTTGCTCTCCGAGGACGCGCTGCAGTCCTGGGGCTGGCGGATTCCGTTCCTGATCGCCGGGCCGCTCGGCGCGATCGGCCTTTACCTGCGTTCCCGGCTCGCGGACACCCCGGTGTTCCGCACGCTCGAGAGCGCGGAGAACAAGACCCGGACCCCGCTCCGGGACGCGCTCAAGGTGGCCCGCAAGCAGATCTTCGCGCTGTTCGCCTACAGCATCACCAACGCGGTGGGCTACTACTTCATGAGCAGCTACATGATCTCCTACATGTCGAGCTCGCTGGGCTACAGCAAGACGGAGGCACTGCTCGCCAACCTGGTTTCGATGCTGGCCTACACGGCGGCGTGCCCGTTGATGGCGATGGCGAGCGACCGCTTCGGCCGGCGTCCGATGCTGCTGGCCGCCTGCGGGGGGTTCGTGGTGCTCACCATGCCCTCGTTCCTGCTCATGGAGACCAGCTTGGTCGGGGCGGCGGTGGGCAGTTCGGTGCTGGCCGTTCTGGTGGCGACGATCGGTACCAGCAACGTCCCGGCGATGGTCGAGATGTTCCCCGCGCACCTCCGGGCCAGCGGATCGGCGATGGGCTACACCGCCGCCTACGTCCTGTTCGGCGGCACCGCGCCGTTCGTCGCCACCTGGCTGGTGGGGACTTCCGGCAACCCGAGCGCCCCGGCCTTCTACCTGGTGGGCGTCGCGGTCGTCAGCCTGCTCGCGGTGATCTTCCTGGTCGCCGAGACGAAGGTGCTGTCCCTGTCCCGCACGACCATCCGCTGACGGCGCTGGGCGTTGCCCGCTCTCAACTGCGGAGGAAGTACAGGACGGTCATGGTGACCGCCGTGGTCAGGACGATGGTGCGCAAGGCGGGGGCTGGTAGTCGGCGGGCGAGGCGGGCTCCGGCGAAGCCGCCGCCGATCGCGCCGACCAGGACGGCCAGGATTGGGGCTGGGTAGCTCCAGACGTCGGAGGCGACGAGGAAGAGGACTGTGGCCGTGGCGTAGATCGCGGCGAGTTGCGCTACGCGCGTGGGGTTGGCCTTCGCGGGATCGAGACCGAGTCCGACGCTCCAGAACGCCAGCATGAGGATCCCGACCGCGCCGCCGAAGTAGCCGCCGTACGCCGCCAGCACGAACTGTCCGATGAGGACACTCCTGGTGCTCAGGTCGACCGGATGGCCTATCGCGGTCGAGAGCAGTCGCGAAATGCTGCGGCCGAAGGCCAGGACCACGGTTGCGAACGCGAGAAGCCAGGGCACCGCAACGCGGAACGACTCGGAGGGCAGCACCAGCAGCAGTCCAGCGCCGAGCGCGCTGCCGAACAGGCTGGTCGTGGTCAGCGCGGTCCTCGACGTGGTCCCGACCTGGACCAGCTCGTTCCGGTATGCCCATGCGCTGGCGAGCGCGCCGGGTAGCAGGGCCACGGTCGACGACGCGTTCGCGGTGACGGCGGGCAGCCCCGCAGCCACCAACGCGGGCAGTGCCACGAAGGTGCCTCCGCCGCCGACGGCGTTCAGCGCTCCCGCCGCGACACCGACCAACAACAGGGCGATGAACTCCAGCATGCGACCAGCATCGAATCCGGTCTCTGCGGGAACAACGTGACGAGAACCGCAGCGCGGCAGGGGAATCGGTCTCGGCGGGCATCCCGCTCCGCGCCGGGGAGAGTCCGTCGCGAGTCCTCTCCGTGGAGTCGTCGTTGGCCTGCGGGCAATTCCGAACGCGCTGGGCCGGGCCGAGAAAGGCCCGCCCACCTGCGAATTCCGGCATCGGATCGAGATCGGTCGTCGGACGGGGACAGCTGGAGCAGACTCCGCCTCGACCGCGTTCGAGCGGGCGTACGAAGTTCACGATTAATCGACTTCAGAGATGAAACCCATCGAAAACAAGTGTTGGACTGGGCAATTAGCTCTGGCGAACCATGAGTCCATGGCGAGTTGTCACATCACCACGGCTGTCACCGGTCGCGAGGAGCCCGACCGGTGAACCAGGGCCGCGAACGGAACACGTCGACCGACCTAGCCGACCTGCTGCGCACTTTCGCCCTGCGATTCCTCGTCGTCGGGCTCGTTCTGGCCCTCACGGGTGCAACCCTGCTGGGGCTGGTCGCGCTCCTGGCGGGCGCCGGGCTCTTGCGCCTCTCGTCGGGTGCTGAACCGGAGATCAACCCACGAGGTGCTGGAGCAGGGCGCGGGCAGCCGGGTTGACCGGCTCCGGCAGCCGACCCGCCAGGTAGATCGTTCTGGCCAGGCTCGGTTGTTCGATTCGAGCGTGCGGAAGCCCGGACCGCTCGGCGACCTTCTCGGGCACGATGCTCACCCCGAGGCCGGCCGCCACCAGCTCGATCAGCAGCGGCATGTGCGTGGCCTCGCACACCGGATCACGGCGGATCCCGGTGTCGGCGAACCGGCGGGCGACCAGTTCCTGCAGGCCGCTGCCGCTGAAGTCCACGAACGGCTCGTCGGCCAACTCCGCCAGGCGGACCCGACGCCGTCCCGCCAGCCGGTGTTCGGGGTGGCAGAGCAGCACGAGCTCCTGGCGCCACTCGGCGAAACCGACCAGTTCCTCCGGGAGCGGCCCGTCGAACGCGACGAAGGCGAGATCCAGTTCGCCGCTGTCGACCGAAGTCATCAGGTCGGGAACGAGGCCTTGGCGCACACGAATGCGGACCCCGGGGTAGCGCTTCTGGAACGTTCCGAGCCCACCGGGCAGATCGACCTCCGTCAGCGCCTGGATGGTGCCGATGGCCACGTGCCCGCGCGACAGCCCCACCACCGCGGACACCTCGCCACGCGCAGCGACGACATCGGCCGCGATCCGGTGCGCCATCGGTACCAGTGCCTGTCCCGCCTCGGTCAGCAGTACCCGGCGGGTGGTGCGTTCGAACAGCTTGGTGCCCAACTCGTCCTCGAGCTTGCGGATCGACGAGCTCAGCGCCGACTGGACGACGTGCACTTCCCGCGCTGCGCCGGTGAAGCTGCCAGTGCGCACCACGGCGAGGAAGTGCTCGAGCTGCCGCAATTCCATCTGGGGAACGATAGCCCGAGGTGGTGTCAGCGGGGTGCTTGGTTGTTGGGGGTGTCGAAGGCTCTGGTCAGGGCGTGGGCTTCGTGGAGGAGGAGGGCGCCGAGTTCGGGTTGGCGCTCCGGGCGGAAGCGGGGTTCGATGCCGGTCAGGGTCAGCGCCCACGCCGGTTTGCCCGCTCGGTCGAACACCGCAGCCGCCATGCCCCAGCTGCCTTCCACTATCAGGCCGGGGTTGACCGCGTAGCCGTCGCGGCGGGTGCGGGCGATGCGGGCGCGGACCGCTTCGGGGGAGTGCGACGCGCCCCAACGGCTGGTCAGGTCGGTTTTCTCCAGGTGGGCGTCGATCTCCGCGTCGTCGAGGAAGGCGAGGATGACCAGACCAGCGGAGACCACGCCGAGCGGGAACCGGGCGCCTTCGTAGAGCACGAACGAGCGGATCGGGAAGTCGCCGTCCTCGCGCAGCAGGCACACTGTTTCTGAGCCCCGCAGGGCCGAGAAGAACGCGCTCTCACCGGTTTTGGCCGCCAGCCGGTGCACGCTCGCGCGGGCGTGGTGCGTGACGTCGTAGCGGGCACCCGCGGTCTGTCCCAGCAGATACAGCTCGGGTCCGAGGAACCATTGGCCGGTGCGCTGGTCGCGGTCGACGAACCCCTCCTCGGCCAGGGAGCTGAGCAGGCGGTGCACGGTCGGCCGGGGGAGGCCGGTGGCTCTGGCCAGGTCGCTGGTGGCCGCACCGGTCTCGTTGGTGGCCGACAGCGCCCGGAGCACGGTGCCGACCCGGCCGACCAGGTGCGCGTTCGGGCTGGTGCTCATGTAGTTCCGCCTCTCCGCGATTCACAGTGGTGGTCGCGTTCGGGATCGATCTCGCGTTTCGCGGTTTCTTGTGGCTGGTTCGCGTCACGTTCCCCTGGGGTGCTGTTGAGCAGGACTGGGGTTGGCGCAGGGCTGCTCATGCCATCACCATAGCGTTCACTCAGTGAACGCTTCGATCGAACAGCGATCGCCCGTTGAACGATTTGAGCGTGATCAATGCCGATTTCTTGCGGTGAACGGGGGCGCGCCCCTTTACTGCTGCTGTTCGTCCAGCGGACCGATGAAGAGGTGATGAGTTGTCCAAGCTGCGTTCGAGTGCGGCGGAGGCACTGGCCGAGGTGCTCGAGGACGGGATGACGATCGCCGTCGGCGGCTTCGGCCTGTGCGGCATCCCGAGTGACCTCATCGAGGTCGTCCGCGACAGCGGGGTCACCGGGCTGACGGTGGTCTCCAACAACATGGGAGTGGACGGCAAGGGACTCGGGCTGCTGCTGGAGAACCAGCAGGTGGCCAAGGTGATCGCCTCCTACGTGGGGGAGAACAAGCTGTTCGCCGAGCAGTACCTGGACGGGACGCTGATCGTTGAGTTCGCGCCGCAGGGAACGCTGTCGGAGCGGATGCGCGCCGGTGGCGCGGGGATCGCGGCGTTCTACACCCGCGCGGGCGTCGGAACCCCGGTGGCCGAGGGCAAGCCGCTGGCCGAGTTCGACGGGCACACCTACGTGCAGGAGCGGGCGATCGTCGCCGACGTGGCGCTGGTGCACGCCCACACCGCGGACCCGGCGGGCAACCTCGTCTACCGGCAGAGCGCGCGGAACTTCAACCCGGTCGTGGCGACCTGCGGAAAGGTGACGGCGGTCGAGGTCGAGCACCTCAGCGATGAGTACCTGGACCCGGAGCTGGTGGTGACGCCGGGCATCTACGTCGACCGGCTCGCGCTGGCGCGGCCGCGCATCAAGGACATCGAGAAGCGCACCGTGCGCCCGCGCCCCTGATCGCCTCACCTGGAAACTTGGGAGCAACCATGGCCTGGAATCGTGACGAGATGGCGGCGATCGCGGCCGCCGAACTCCGCGACGGCGACTACGTCAACCTCGGGATCGGCATCCCGACTCTGGTCGCCAACCACATCCCGGACGGCGTGCGGGTGACCCTGCAGAGCGAGAACGGCATCCTCGGGCTGGGCCCGTTCCCCTACGAGGGGGATGAGGACCCCGACCTCATCAACGCGGGCAAGCAGACGGTCACGGTCAACCCCGGGGCGAGCTACTTCGACTCGACGGCGTCCTTCGCGATGATGCGCGGCGGGCGCATCGACATCGCGATCCTGGGTGCGCTGCAGGTGGCCGTGAACGGCGACCTGGCGAACTGGACGATCCCGGGTGCCCTGGTCAAGGGCATGGGTGGCGCGATGGACCTGGTCGTCGGCGCGCGCCGGATCGTGGTGATCACCGATCACGTCGCCAAGGACGGTAGCCCGAAGATCGTCGAGGAGTGCACGCTGCCGCTGACCGGCGCGGGTGTGGTCAACCGGATCGTCACCGACCTAGCGGTGCTCGACGTGACCCCGGAGGGGTTGCAGCTGATCTCCGTCTCCCCCGGCGTCACCGAAGAAGAGGTCCGGGAGAAGACCGGAGCCCCGATCGTGGACACCGTCGCAGCGATCTGAGGCCCCCTGACCGTCCCTTGTGGACGAAATTTCCAGCACGACCCGCGGCGCCACGCGGGTCGTGCTGGAACTGTTTCGGTGGGCGCAACTTCTCGCGAAACTGCGGCAGCCTCACACCCGGCCATCACCCGGGTGACGCCGTCTCGCGGTCGGCGGAGCCCGTCCAGTTCGGACCAGAACCGGTGGGTTGGGCGGCCCTGGTCGAGGTCAGGGAGAGTCCGACGAGCAGTTGGAGAACGGCGAGTGCGAGCAGGATGATCAGCGGCGTGGACCAGCTGCTGGTGGCGGAGTGCAGCAAGCCGATGCCGAAGGGGCCGACCGAGGCAAGCAGGTACCCGGTGCTCTGGGAGAAGGTCGAGAGCGCTGCGGTTTCCTGCGGGCTGCGGCCGCTGGTGCCGATGATGGCCATGACGAGCGGGAAGGCTCCCAGGCCGAGCCCGATCAGCGCGGCCCAGAGCGCGGGGAACACCAGTGGTGCGCAAAGCAGCCCGACATATCCGGCTACCAGTGAGAACCCGACGATGCAGAAAGCCAGCCTGAGCCGTGGTGCCGTCCGGGTCAGCGGCATCAGGGCGAACGTCGAGGGAACGCCGACGAGCAGGCTCAGGCCCAGCATGACGCCGGCCTGATCGGGGCTCATGCCGTGACCTGTCAGGATGGTCGGGAGCCAGCCCATGACCGCGTAGCTGGCGAGGATCTGCAGGGTGAAGAACGCGGTCACGAGCAGGCCGAACCGAGTGCGCCCGGCGGCCCAGGCCGAGGCCGCGCCGCTGCCTGCGCGCTGCGGGGTGATCCGCCAGGAATCCGGCCGCAGCGACCACACCGCGAGGGCCAGCGCCGCCGGCAGAGTCCAGGCGGCCAGCCCCAGGGACGGCTGGCCCACCAAGTCCGCGAGGGGTACCGACGTTGCGGCTGCGAGGGACGAGCCGAGCGCCATTGTGGTCGTGTACACCCCGGTCAGCAGCGCGATGCGGTCGGGGAAGTGCGTTCGGACCACGGCTGGCAGCAGAACGTTGCACAGGGCCAGTCCAGCCGCTCCCAGCAACGTGCCGGTCAGCAGTGCCCAGGTCTGAGGCACAGCGCGGACCGCGAGACCGACGCAGAGGGCGGTCAGCGCCACGAGGACGGCGGGTTCGGTGCCCAGGCGGCGGGCCAGCATGGAGCTGGTCGCGCCCACGGCGGCGAAGCACAGGGTGGGCAGGGCCGGGATGAGGGACGTTACGAGCGGACTGAAGCCCAGCTGGGCCCGGAGTTGTTCCAGTAGTGCGGCGGAGCTGCTGATGGCCAGGCGCAGATTGAGGGCGATCAGCACGATCCCGGCGGTGGTCAGCCAGGCTGCGCGGCAACGGATGTCGGGCCGCGCTGGAGCGGCGGTCGGGAAGGACATGTCCCTAAACATAAAACGTCTGACGTTTGACGTCTATTCTTTAATGTAGGATTGGGTGAGCTCCTCGCCCGGCCAGGAAGGACGTCCGTGACCCTCGCCTCCCAACGTCGCTCGGTACTGGTCGACGACGTCATCCAGCAGTTGCGCGCCGAGATCACCTCGGGGAGGTGGCCGGTGGGGGAACGCATCCCGGCCGAACCGGAACTCCTCGAACAGCTCGGCATCGCCCGCGGCACGCTGCGCGAGGCGACCCGTGCCCTCATCCACGCCGGACTCCTCCAGGCCCGGCAGGGTGATGGAACCTACGTGCGGGCCAAGAGCGAGCTGTCCGGCGCACTCCAGCGCCTGGATAGCGAGCTGGGCGACGTGCTCGAAGTCCGCGAGGCTCTGGACGCCCAAGCCGCCCGCCTAGCCGCCAACCGCATCAGCGAGGAGGAACTCGCCCGTCTCGGCGAGCTGCTGGCTCAGCGCGCCACGGCGTGGGAGGAGCGCGACCGCGACGCGTGGGTCCAGGCCGACTACGCCTTCCATCAGTGCGTTGCCGCCAGCAGTGGCAACGCACTGATGGACAACCTCTACACCGCTCTCGGCCCGGCTCTGCGCCGCTCGATGACTGCGCACTGGGACGCGCCGGGGTTCAACGGCGCAGACCACCGGGGGCACGAGGAACTGTTCGATGCCCTGCGCGCCGGCGATTCCGCTCGGGCAGTCCGTAGCGCCACCGCCAACATCGACGCCACCGACGAATGGCGCGGTGCCGAGTCGCCCGTCGAGGGCTGACCAGACCATCCCTTGTGGACGAGAGTTCCGGCGCGACCCGCGACGCCCTGCGGGTCGCGCTGAAACAATTTCGCGAGAAATTGACCATCCCTAGGGTGACCTGACTCGTGGCAGGCTTGGGGCGTTGCAGGTGACGGTGAAGGAGTGGGTGTGCGGGCGTACGGGTTCTCCGAAGCGGGCGGGCCGGAGAAGGAGACTTTCCTCGACGTGCCGGTGCCCGATCCTGGGCCTGGTGAACTGCTGGTGCGGGTTCGCGCGGCGGGCGTGAATCCGGGGGACTGGCGGCTCCGCGAGGGCACGTACGGCGTTGTCGGGCCTGCGGTTCTGGGGCGCGAGGTGGCCGGGACGGTCACCGCACTCGGGTCTGGTGTCACGGGCTTTTCGGTCGGTGACGAGGTGTTCGGCGGGTGCCCGGGCATGGTCGGCGGCTGGGCGGAGCAGGCTCTGGTCACCGCGTCCTTCGCCGCGCAGCGACCAGATTCGGTGTCGCCGGAGGACGCGACCGTGCTGCCTGTAGCGGTTGGCACTGCGCACGACGCCCTGGACAACCTCGGTCTGTGCGCTGGTGAGACTTTGCTGGTCAACGGCGCAGGTGGCGGCGTCGGAGTCCCGACCTTGCAGCTCGCGCGAGCGCGGTGGATCAACGTCGTCGGAGTGGCGAGCCCGGCCAAGCACGACCTCGTCGCGGGATTCGGCGCGGCCCCGGTGGCGTACGGAGACGGTGTCCTCGAGCGGGTGCGAGCCGCTGCCCCGAACGGGATTGACGCGGTCTTCGACCTGGCGGGTGGCGAAGCCCTGCGCACTGTTGCCGGTCTGGTCGAGGACCGTTCGAGACTGCTGTCCATCGCCGACAAACCGCTGGTCGCCGAGCTCGGTGGCCGAACGGTGGAGCGCGATCGCAGCACCGCCGTTCTCGATTCCCTGGCGCAGCTGGTCGTTTCGGGTGAGTTGGATCCGTGCGTCAAGCAGGTCCGGCCGCTGGACGAGGCCGGTGCGGCGCTTGCGGAGGTCGAAAACGGGCACGTCGTGGGGAAAGTCGTCCTAGTTCCCTGACGGTGGTGCGGTGACGTCAGCGGTCCCAACGGTACTGGCTGGCCGTTCCGTCAACGCGATTCTCAGGTTCCTCGCCGATGGACTCCTGCGCTAGCGCCGGTGCGGGAGATGTGGGCCATGTGGTGTGACGTTGCGATGGCAATCCACTTGGTCGACCTGCCCACTTCCGGCTTCGCCAGGTGCCGGCATTCATGAAGGGTTTGGTCGCCCCAGGAGAAGTCGGCACCGGCGAATTCACGGTGGTTGACGAGTTCATCGGCCACCTCCAGGAAGTACCGCTCGGACGTTCCTGGGGGTGGGGCGCCGGTGCCACGGCCGGGGATCTTCCGGGCGATGAAGAGGGTCCGGTTCGGCACCGTGTAGTGGATGTACGGGTTCGCCCAGCCGAACCCGTCGTCGTCGCCGGGAACGGGGTGGACGATGCCGTAATCCCCGTAACGGATGCGGTGTTGACAGCTTCGTTGAACCGCTCTCCAAAGCGCCACTTCAGCGCGGTCCCGGAAATGGGTCGTACCCGTTGCGCTTCTTCGGCGTCGACCCGGCCAGCAACCCGATCGAGGCGAGCTCGCAGTTCTCGGTGACATCGTTGATGACGCCGAGCAGCTCGTGAACTCTTCGCTCGTCGACGCGGTCGACGTAGCCTTCGTCGAGGAGCAAGTGGATCTCTCGACTGCTTGCTCCAGTAGCTTTCGCGATGTGCGCGATCCGATCGACCAAGCGCGGGCTACCTCCCCGCGAAGCACGCCTGCAACGCAGGGCGATCTCCCGGGGATTGTGCTCGCGAAGCAGCCGAACCCTGCGTAGCTCCTGATCATCAACTGCCGGTGAGATTACGGGAATCAACGCTGGAACATGGACGTTCAGGAGATTTCTCTCGTGCTTCTCATCGAGCTTGGCTTCGATCTTCGCATCGAGGTGCTCAAATGCCCCTCCGGGGATCGACCCGAACGGACTCGACGGGGCGAGCCACGTCGTATCCAGCCACAAGGAACGGCCTGCCTGCACAGCAGCGACGCCCATCCGCACGATCTTCGTAGTAATGGGGCTGCCGACCTTCAGGCTGTTGAGCAGTTCTACCGAGATGACAGGGGATTCTGTTCCGAGGTCGGTCCTCAGAACCGCGTCGATCTCACCCTGCTTGCTCTTCAGCGCCAGAAGGGGCGCAAGCGGCGAGTCATCCACGGGCATGCCTCCTCGTCGTCGCGCCGAGCCGTCAGGTGCGACGATGGTCGCGGCAGCGCGTGGAAGATGACCGGTCGAGCGCTCGGCACTTCCTCTCATCGGGACGAAACGAACGGGACGAGCCCTTGTGCTGGTCGCCGTTCGTCCTCAGCGTCGCAGTTGCTGCGGACGGCATCCATCGGCCGAACGAGTGGATGATCATTGGCTCGGGGCGGTGGCGAGTCAGGTGCGTTCCTGAGTCTGATTCCCTGGCGCAGCTGGTCGTTTGGGGTGAGTTGGATTCGTGCGTCGAGCAGGTCCAGCCGCTGGACGAGGCTGGTGCGGTGCTTGCGGAGGTCGAATACGGGCACGTGGTGGGGAAAGTCGTCCTCAGTGTTTGAAAACCCGTGGCGCGGGCGTGGCGATTCTGATCTCATCCGGGCATGGCACAGTTCTTCGAAGACGTGGCGCCGGTTCGGCGTGTCCGAGACGATGTCATGGACGTCCACCTCCCGGAGGAAGCCGGTCCTCGGCCAGCGGTGATCTTCGTGCACGGCGGACCCGTTCCGGAGGACGCTGAGCCCAAGCCTCGGGACTGGGAGGGGTTCATCGGTTACGGCGCGCTGGCCGCGGCGTCCGGGCTGGTCGGGATCACCTTCAACCACCGCCTCCACACCGACATGCACTACCCGCAGGCTGCGGAGGACGTCGCTGCGGTGATCGAGCGGACCCGGGAGCTCGACGTGGTCGACAGCGACCGCATCGCGCTGTGGTGCTTCTCCGGAGGTGGGCCGATCGCCGCGTCGTGGCTGCGCGCCGCGCCGTCGTGGCTGCGAGCGGTCGGGTTCACCTACCCGGTGCTGGCGCCGCCGCCGGATTGGCCTGGCGACAAGCCGCGTTTCAACGCTGTTGAGGCGGTTTCCGAGCACCCGGAGCTGCCCAAGCTGCTGGTGCGGGTCGGCGGCGAGTTCGAGTTCTTCGTGCCCACCCAGGACGCGTTCGTCAAGGTTGCCCGCGATGCCGGTGCTGACCTCGAAGTCATCGAAATCCCGGACGCGGCACACGGTTTCGAGGGGCACGGGCCCAATCCCGCCGCCCGCGAGGCGGTCGACCGGGCAATGGCTTGGATGGTCAGCGCTCTGAGCAAGTGAGCTGGGCGGAACCATGCGGCGGTGAAGGTTCACGTCTGCGATACCGGTTCGTTCTTCGTTGATCATGTGGTAGACGGGTGGTCCCCGCAGGATCTTGTCGCCGTTTCGGACAAAGCAGACGAGGAGTTCGCATGTTGCGCCGGACCGTGGTTGCTGCCGCAGCCGCATTGGTGGTTTCGATCGGGCTGGCACCCGCATCGGTTGCCGCGCCCGTTGCCACCGCCGTCGAGGTCGACGTGGCCACCATCGCGCATCGCGGGGCATCCGCCTACGCGCCGGAGAACACCCTGGCCGCGGTGCGGCTCGGGGTGCAGATGCGGGCCGATCTGGTCGAGATCGACGTCCAGCAGACCAAGGATGGCGAGTTGGTCGTCACCCACGACAACACGTTGGCGCGCACCACCGACGTCGAGCAGAAGTTCCCGGACCGCGCGCCGTGGCGGATCTCCGACTTCACCCTCGACGAGATCCGCTCCCTGGACGCCGGTTCGTGGAAGGCGCCCGAGTTCGCAGGTGAGCAGGTCCCGACGCTGGCCGAGGTGCTGGACGTACTGCAGCGCGGCCACACCGGCCTGCTGCTGGAGGTCAAGTCGCCGGAGCTCTACCCGGGGATCGCCGAGCGCATCGCCGACGAACTCCAGAAGCGGCCCTCGTGGCTGCGGCCCGACCCGAAGGCTCGCAACCTCGTGGTGCAGAGCTTCAACTGGGACTTCGTCCGCCACTTCCACGACCTGCTGCCGCAGGTGCAGGTGGGTGTGCTGGGCGCGCCGACCGAGGCTGAACTCGCGGATGTGGCGACCTATTCGAACCAGGTCAACCCGAACCACGCCCAGGCGACGCCGGAGTACATCGCCGCTGTCCACGAGCACGGGATGCGGATCAACCCGTACACGGTCAACGACGCGGCGCAGATGCGCACGCTGATCGAGCGCGGCGTGGACGGAATCATCAGCGACCACCCCGACGTGCTGCACTCGGAGATCCACGAAGCTCGACGAGCCAGCTGATCCGAACACCGCAGAGCGGGCCGTTCCCCGGGAACGGCCCGCTTCGTCGTTCCCGTGAATGCCCGAAGTTCCTATCGCTCTCGGTCAGTGCGGGGTTCAGGGCCGTCCTGGTGGGCTAGTCGGACCTGCGCGCCTGCCTTCGCCACTGGCTGGGACTGCAACCGAAGTGCCCGCGGAACCAGCGGGAGAAGTTGCCCGGCGAGGAGAAGGACAGCAGGCCGGTGATCTCGGTGAAGGTGTAGCGCTGGTTCCGGACCATGTTCGCGGCCAGTTCGGCCCGCGTCGCGTGCAGGACCGACGAGAACGTCTCCCCGGCGTCGGCGAGCTGCCGGTGGACCGTCCTGCGGTCCACTCCGAGGCTGCGCGCGACCTGTTCGACGGAGCACCGCCCGGTGGGCAGCAAGAGCTCGATCAGCTCCCGGACCCGCTCCAGCGCTGAGATGTCCTTCGGCGCCTCCAGCGAATCGAGGAACTGGTAGGCGTAGGTGCGCATGAGGGGGTCCGACATCTTGTTGGGCGCATCGAGGTCGTGGCCGTACAACGTGATCCCGTTGAACTCCTGCTCGAACTTGACCGCGAGCCCGAAGACGCGACGGTGGACGCTCGGATCCGCCGGTGCGCGGTGTGCGAAGCAGACGGCGACCGGTTGCCAGAGCGGTCCTAGGAAACCGCGCAGCAGTCGGTGCAACGTTCCCAGCGCGAGTTCCGCCGCTTGTCTGGTTTCGGTCTGATCGCCCAGTTCGAATCCGACCCGGATGGTCGCCAGTCCGTTCAGCACGACCATGCGCATCCGCAGCGCTTCGTTGTACATGTGCTCGTGGCGGATGAGGATCGTCAGCGCGCTGCGGACGTCGGGCTCCTCGCGGATGACCAGGCTCAGCGGTCCGAGGTTGGCGAAGCGGCGGCGTTCGGCCAGCAGCAGTCCGAAGTCCTCGTGCCCGGACGCCGCAGCCGACTGCTCCAGGAGCATTACGACGGCCGCAGCGGGAATCCACCGGTCCTGGACTGTGATGCCTGCCGGGTCCAGCCCGACGCCGCGCATCAGTCGTGCCGGTTCGATGCCGAGCGCACGGCTCACCTCGACGTAGCTGTTCAGTGAGGCGTAACGGGCCAGCGGCTTCATAAACAGGCCTCCGCGATGTCACCAAATGACAACCTTCCTGTCCCGCGAGGATAAGCTCACGCCCCCTCCGGCGCCTAATGTCGCTTCCATCACAGCCGATTTCGCTCCGGGATCCGGATGGAGGACGTCATGGCCGAACCAGCGGTGCAGTGCGGGACGCTTGACTTCGGTCGGACTTCTGCCGTCGATGTGCTGCGCGAGCCGTGCCAGACGGCTGCGGCGTGGAAAGCGGCTGACCTGACCGACCCAGCCGAGTGGCGGTTGGAGCTCTCGCCGGCCCATCTCGACGAGCTCGAACTCGCGCTGAAAGCAGTGCGGAAGTACGGCGTTGTGCTCCTGCAGCTCACCCGCGAGCGTTTTCCCCTTCCCACGCTCGGGATTGAGCTGCGGCGCATTGCCCGTGCGCTGGAGGACGGACGCGGGTTCGCGGTGATCAAGGGCGTTCCGGTGGATCGGTACGACGTCGCCGAGATCAACACGATCTTCTGGGGAATGGCCCAGCACCTGGGTATCCCGGTCTCGCAGGACTCCCTCGGCCACAAGCTCGCCCGCATCCGTTGTGCGGTTGTGGGTGCTGCTGGCTGGAAGGTGGAGCCGGAACTGCGGACCGGTGGTTCCGACGTTGTGGCGCTGCTGAGCTCTCGGGCCGGTGGGCGGAGCACCGTCGTCAGCTCGGCAGCGGTCTACAACGAGGTGCTCGGGCGAGACCCGATGCTGGTCGAGCGGATGTACCGGCACTTCCAGTTCGACCGGTGGGGCGAGCAGCTTCCCGGAGAACCTCCCCACCGGGCGGTTCCGCTGGCGTGCTGGCACGAGGGGAGGCTGAGCTTTCGCTATGCGCGTCGCGATATCGAGTCGGCGCAGCGCTTCCCGGACGTTCCCCGGTTGGCGCCCGCGGACGTGGAGCTGCTCGACCTGATCGACGATCTCGCGAACTCGACCGAGTTCCGGTTCGACATCGACACCGAGCCCGGCGACCTCCAGCTGTTCAACAACTACTCGGTTCTGCACACCCACGTCCAGCACGATAACGGTTCGGTCGCAGCGGAACTCCCGCGTCGGCTCTGGTTGACGCTCCACTGTGGACGTCAGCTGCCAGCGGACTTCACCTGGGAGACCGCCGGGTACGGCGGTCCTCGGGGACGCGGTGGAGTGGAGCCCCGAGACGTCATCGAACGCGAGATCCGCTTGCTCTGACCGGCGATCAGCTCGGTGATGACTTTCGAACCGGCCGCTGCCAACCGAGGCGGCGGGAAGCGGTCGACGAATCGACCGCGGAAGAACAACCCCAGACGTGGCTGGAGCGCTCACGTGCTCCAGCCGGGACGGAGAAGGCCATGGCGAATGCCGTTCGCTTCTACCAGACCGGTGGCCCGGAGGTCATGCGGTGGGAAGCGGTCGACGTCGGAGAACCCGGCCCGGGGGAGGTCCGAATCCGCCACGAGGCGGTCGGGCTGAACTTCGCCGACACGTACTTCCGCACCGGTCTCTACCCATCCCCGCTGCCCGCGGGCATGGGCGTCGAGGCGGCCGGTGTCGTCGAAGCCGTCGGCGACGGGGTGCGGCACTTCCAGGAAGGTGACCGGGTCACCTACACCGGCAGTCCGCTCGGCGCCTACAGCACCGAGCGCGTGATGCCAGCCGCCTCGCTGATCCAGCTGCCGGACCGGATCGCCTTCGACACGGCCGCCTCGATGACCATGCGCGGACTCACCGCGTCCTACCTGCTGCGCCGCATCCACCCGTTGCAGGCGGGCGACACCGTCCTGCTGCACGCCGCTGCCGGGGGAGTCGGGCTGATCTTCCTGCAGTGGGCGAAACTGCTGGGGATCAACGTGATCGGCACGGTGTCGACCGACGAGAAGGCGGAGGTCGCGCGTGCTCACGGGTGCGACCACGTCGTGATCCACAAGCGCGAGGACGTGGCTGAGCGGGTCCGGGAGATCACCGACGGCGTGGGCGTTCCGGTCGTCTACGACAGCATCGGCGCGACCACCTTCCAGGCCTCCCTCGATTCGCTGGCCCGGCGAGGCCTGCTGGTGTGCTTCGGCACCGCGTCCGGCCCGATCCCGCCCATCGACGCGATGCAGCTCGCGGTCAAGGGATCCGTGTTCGTCACCCGTCCCGCCCTCGCCGACTACATCGCCGACCCCGCCGAGCGCGCGGAACTGTCGGGCGAGTTGTTCGACCACGTTGCGAGCGGGCGGATCGAGATCAGCATCAACCAGCGCTACGCCCTCGAGGACGCGGTGCAAGCACACCGGGACCTGGAATCGGGCCGCAGCATCGGTTCTTCGGTGTTCTCCCTCTGACACAGCGACTCTTCGCCGCAGCACCGCGATCCCAGGCGGCGGCACGATCAACCAACCCGCGGAGGTACTGCCATGTCCAGTGCGGTCTTGACGTCCCGGACGACGAAGATCAAGCACCAGAAGCTCACCTGCACCATCGGCGCCGAGCTGTTCGACGTCGACCTCGGCGATGTCGCTCGCGATGAGGAGCTGTTCGCCGAACTGCATTCGCTGCTGCTCCAGCACAAAGTCCTGTTCCTGCGCGACCAGGACTTCAGCCGGGCCGACCACGTGGCCTTCGCGCAGCGCTTCGGATCGCTCGAAGACCACCCGGTGGCCGGAAGCGATCCCGACCACCCAGGTCTGGTGCGGATCTACAAGGACCTCGACAGCCCTGCCGAGCACTACGAGAACGCCTTCCACTGCGACGCCACCTGGCGCGCCGAGCCGCCCATGGGATGCGTGCTGCGGTGCGTGGAAGGACCGGAGGTCGGTGGCGACACCATCTGGGTCGACATGGCCGCGGCGTACGCGAAGCTCCCCGGCCACATCAAGAGCCAGATCGCGGGGCTGCGCGCCCGGCACAGCATCGAGGCCAGCTTCGGTGCCGCGCTGTCGGTGGAGGAGCGCCACCAGTTGAAGGCGCGATTCCCCGACGCGGAACACCCGGTGGTGCGCACCCACCCCGAAACCGGGGAGGAGATCCTGTTCGTCAACGCGTTCACCACTCATCTCGTCAACTACCACACACCGGAGAACGTCCGCTTCGGAAGCGACTACGCCCCCGGCGCGAGCAACCTGCTCAACTACCTGATCGCCCAGGCCGCGATCCCCGAGTACCAGGTGCGTTGGCGGTGGAGCGAGAACAGCGTCGCGATCTGGGACAACCGGTCCACGCAGCACTACGCGGTGCAGGACTACTGGCCTGCGGTCCGAAAGATGGAGCGCGCCGGGATCACGGGCGACCGGCCGTTCTGACCTCCCCCTGAATTTTCCACCCGCCATCCGGAGAAGGAGAAGGACGCATGCACTTCCACGACGACTCGCTGTTCCCGGAGAACCAGGAGAAGCTCGTCATCACGGCGGCTCCCTACGGTCCCGAGTGGGAGCCCGACGACTTCCGGGAGGACCTGCCGCTGACGATGGACGAGCACGTCCAGCAGGCGGTCGACTGCTACAACGCAGGGGCCACCGTGCTGCACATCCACGTGCGCGAGCTGGACGGCAAGGGTTCCAAGCGGCTGTCGAAGTTCAACGAGCTGCTGGGCCGGTTGCGCGAAGCTGTCCCGGACATGATCCTGCAGGTCGGCGGCTCGATCTCGTTCGCGCCGGAAGGCGAGGGCGCGGAGGCCAAGTGGCTCAGCGACGACACCCGCCACATGCTGGCCGAGCTCGATCCGGCTCCGGACCAGGTGACCATCGCCATCAACACCAGCCAGATGAACATCATGGAGTTGATGACCGAGGACGACATCGCGGGCACCTCGCTCACGCGGCCGGCGGTGGCCGAGGCCTACCGCGAGATGTTCGTGCCGGCCGGTCCGGGCTGGGTCGCGGAGCACCTGAAGCGCCTCCGGGCCGCCGGCATCCAGCCGCACTTCCAGCTGTCCAGCATCCCGCAGCTGGAAACCGTTGAGCGGCTGATGCGGCGCGGTGTCTACGCCGGACCGTTCATGGTCACCTGGGTCGGCATCGGTGGCGGATTCGACGGCCCCAACCCGTACAACATGATGGAGTTCATCCGGCGTTGCCCCGACGGCGCGGTGCTGACGCTGGAAACCCTCATGCGCAGCGTCCTGCCGGTCAACGCGATGGCGATCGCGATGGGGCTGCACGTCCGGTGCGGCAACGAGGACACCATCTGGGGGCGCAAGGGCGAGAAGAAGACCTCGGTCCAGCAGATCGAACAGCTGGTTCGCATCGCGGGTGAGCTCGGCCGCGAAGTCGCCACCGGCAAGGAGGCCCGCGAGATCTACAAGATCGGCGAAACCTACGCCGACGCCGACGAGACCCTGGCCAAGGTCGGTTACGCGCCGAACCGCAAGCCCGGACAGGTCGGCTTCACCCACCACGCCTAGGCACCGGAGACCCACCGGGTGCCAGGGGAGGAAGGACCGGGGCGCGGAACCCTACCGGGATCCGCGCCCCGGCCCCGGATCTCAAGCAGGGGGACGAGAGCTTCACGCCGGAGCAACAGTTAGTCGAGGAGTGACAATGAAGTCGCGCGCTCTGTCCGCCCGGGAGCTGCCCACCGGGGCCGTGACCGCCAAGTCGCGGATCTATCCCTGGGTCGTTTTCGCCCTGACCTTCGGTCTGCTGCTGTCGGACTACATGTCCAGGCAGGTCCTCAGCGCCGTGTTCCCCTTCCTGAAAGGCGAATGGGGACTGTCGGACTCCCAGCTCGCCTCGCTCACCAGCGTCGTGGCGCTGATGGTCGGCCTGCTCACCTTCCCCCTCTCGATCCTCGCCGACCGGTGGGGGCGGGTCCGCAGCCTGATGCTGATGGCGCTCATCTGGAGCGCAGCGACGCTGCTGTGCGCGATCGCCACCGACTACGGGCAGATGCTCGGCGCACGTTTCCTCGTCGGGGTGGGCGAAGCCGCCTACGGCAGCGTTGGCATCGCGGTGGTGCTCAGCGTGTTCGCGCCCCACGTCCGCGCCACGTTGGGCGGTGCTTTCATGGCTGGCGGTTCGTTCGGCTCCACGATCGGCGTCGCGCTCGGCGGCATCATCGCGGTCCGGTTCGGGTGGCGCTGGTCCCTGGCCTTCATGGCCATCGTCGGGCTGGTCCTGGTCGTCGTCTACCGGCTTTCCGTCACCCAGCGCAAGTTGGACCGGTACCAGTACGAGGAAGCTCCGGCCACTGCCGACGCGTCTGAGGCGGTGCGCGGGGGCAGGGCTCCGCTTTCCAGCTTGTTCTCGAACGTTTCGGTGCTCTCCGCCTACGTCGGCAGCGGCCTGCAGATGTTCGTCGCCGCGGTGCTGCTTGCCTGGACACCCAGCTACCTGAACCGCTACCACGGCATGGATCCGGACGAGGCCGGCGTCGTCTCCGCGGTCCTGGTCCTGCTCATCGGCGCTGGGATGATCTTCTGCGGCGCCGTCACCGACCGGGTCAGCCGGCTGCGCCCGGAGCGCAAGTGGAGCACGTCGATCGGCTACGGAATGGCCGCGGCGGTCCTGCTGGGCATCGGTTTCCTGCTGGAGGAAAGCACCGTCCAACTCGTGGTGATCGGTTGTGGGGCGTTCTTCTCGGCCGGTGCGTCCGGGCCGGCCACCGCCATGGTCGCCAACCTCACCCACACGTCCGTGCGGGCCAGCGGATTCGGGTCGCTCACCCTGGCCAACAGCCTCCTGGGTTTGGCCGCGGGACCCTTCGTCATCGGACTCCTGGCCGACCACCTCGGCTTGCTGGGCGCGTTGCAACTCGCACCGCTGGCCTACTTCGGCGCCATCGCGGCACTGCTGATCGGAAAAAGCCGCTATCCGGCCGCGCTGCGGCAGCTCGCAGCACTAGACCAACGCTCTTTGGCGAAGTGAGGTTATTCATCCTGTCCCGCCCGTGACCGCGAAGCACGACCAGCACTACACAGCGAGGGGCCGCATGCGCCGCCAGGCGCATAGCCCACCCTCGCAGCTTGCACCGCCCCGGGTTCTCAGCGTTCGCCTGGCGAGGCCGGCCCCACTGCCGTGTATTGGCATACATAAAGTTGGGCACCCGCAGTCCAGGCCGACGCTGAGGTTCCGCTACCCGCACCGCCATGCAAAACGAGGATGGAAAGACCTCAGTGAAAGATCGGAGCAGGAGTTGAACGACCTCGAGACCCCGACCACCGTGATCGTCCCGGGCCTGCGCGACCACGTCGCCGAGCACTGGCAGACCCATCTCGCCGAGAAGCTGCCGAACACCCGAACCGTGCCCCCGCTCGAACACGACAGGCTCAGCCGCGATGCCCGGGTCGCCGCACTCGACCGCGTCGTGTCGGAGATCTCCGGGCCCATCGTCCTCGTCGCACACAGCGCCGGGGTGATGATCACCGTCCACTGGGCGCAGCAGCATTCCCGCCCGATCCGGGGCGCATTGCTGGCGACCCCACCGGATTTCGAGTCACCGTTGCCCGAAGGCTACCCGAGGCCCGGCGATCTGAGCCGCAACGGCTGGCTCCCGACCCCGAGGGAGCTGCTCCCGTTCCCCAGCATCGTCGCGGCGAGCACGAACGATCCCCTCGCCCGCCTGGCGCACGTGGCCGACATGGCCCGGGACTGGGGCAGCCGCCTGGTGGACGTCGGTGCCGTCGGGCACCTCAACCCGGCCGCGGGATACGGACCGTGGCCACGGGCCGAGGAGTTCGTCCGCGAACTCAGCCAGGCGGACGAGGACACCTTCGACGCAGCCGGGTGATGGCACGGGAAGCCGCAGCAGCGGAATGTTTCAGGAGTCCGAAGAGGATGGTCCCGGGCGCCGCTGATGCACAATTCTGGTGGTGCTCGCCACCGACACCGCCGAACGACGACGCAGGAGATCAGCGTGCTGAACCTGGCCATGTTCCTCGACGACTCCGTCCGCAGATATCCGCAGCGCGAAGCGCTGGTGTGCGGAGACCGGAGGCTGACCTACGCGGACGTCGGCGCGCTCGCCGGCCGGATCGCCGCTCTTCTGGTGTCCCGCGGGGTCCAGCCGGGCGACCGGGTTGCGGTCACCTGTCCGAACCTGCCGGAGTTCCCCGCCGTGTACTACGGGATCCTCAAGGCCGGAGCAGTGGTCGTGCCGCTCAATGTGCTGCTCAAAGAACGGGAGGTCGCATACCACCTCAACGATTCCGGTGCCCGGGCGTACTTCTGCTTCGAGGGGACTCCTGCCCTGCCGACGGGCGAGTGCGGCCGCGCTGCCGTGGATCGGGCCCCGGCCTGCGAGGACCTGTTCATCATCACCGCGGACCCCGAGGCGGCCACCCCGGTCGAGGGAGCCGAGACCCTGGCGCAGGCGCTTTCGGACCAGCCCGCGGAGTTCGGGACAGCGGTTCGCGAGGCGACCGACACCGCGGTGATCCTCTACACGAGTGGCACGACAGGGCAGTCGAAGGGCGCCGAGCTCACCCACGCCAACATGGTGATGAACGCGCTGACCGCCAACCAGCTCTTCGGCAGCACCCCGGCGAGGCACGACACGCACCTGTTCGCCCTGCCGCTGTTCCACTCCTTCGGTCAGAGCATCAACATGAACGCAGCGTTCTCCGTCGGCGCGACGGCGGTCCTGGTGCCCCGGTTCGACGCGAGTGCGGCGCTGGAGCTGATGACCCGCGAGGACGTCACGGTATTCGCGGGAGTACCGACGATGTACTGGGGTTTGCTGGGTGCCCTCGACGAGAGCGTCGACGTCGGACGGATCGCGAACAACCTGAGGCTGGCCATCTCCGGCGGCGCGGCGCTGCCGGTGGAGATCCACGCGCAGTTCGAAAAGCGCTTCGGCGTCCAGATCCAGGAAGGCTACGGCCTGTCCGAGACCTCGCCGCTGGCCATCTTCAGCCCGCCCGGGCAAGACCCGCGACCGGGTTCGATCGGCGTGCCGGTCTGGGGGATCGAGGTCGAGCTGGTCGATGAGCGGTGGAACGCGGTGACCGGCCCCGACCAGGTCGGTGAGATCGCCATCCGGGGCCACAACGTCATGAAGGGCTATTTCAGGAGGCCCGACGCCACCGGTGAGGTGATGCGGGACGGTTGGTTCCGCACCGGTGATCTCGCCCGCAGGGACGCCGACGGCTTCTACTACGTCGTCGACCGCGCGAAGGACATGATCGTCCGCGGCGGGTTCAACGTCTACCCGCGCGAGATCGAGGAGGTGCTGATGAGCCACGACGCCGTGTCCCTGGCAGCGGTGGTCGGCATCCCGGACGAAAGCCGCGGGGAGGAGATCAAGGCCTTCGTGATCCGCGCGGAGACCGCGCAGATCACCGAAGCCGAGCTCATCGCTTGGTCCAAGGAACAACTGGCGAACTACAAGTACCCGAGGGCGGTCGAGTTCGTCGACGCGCTGCCGATGACCGCGACCGGGAAGATCCTCAAGCGCGAGCTGTCACGGGTTTCGCCGGGACGGTGACGTACGCGGTCGGACTGGTCGGCAACGACCTGACCGCAGCGGACTGCGAGCGGCACGGCCGCGAGCACACCGATGCTGGCCGGGTACGAGCGACCTCCTCGTTCGCTCACCGGGAGTCGCGGTGTCCACTCCGGACCCGATTCGAGATGGCCGTGGTGCGTTCTCGGCCTATGACGGTCGTGAGTGCGAAAACCGGCTCCAGGCGGTTTTCGCACGCAAAAACCTGTTGTGGTCCCGAGTCCCGGGATATTGCGGTGGGATAGATCTTTTTAGCGGGACTTGTTTTCTTTAAA